>NZ_PNOR01000007.1 GCF_002869765.1 Deinococcus planocerae
GCTCTGGCACTGATGACGGTCATGCCAGACGTTCATTTGAACCGCCTGCTCCTGACGTTCAGCAGAAACTCGGAATTTCTCCGCCAGCACGGCTATTCACTGCGCTATGCGAGGTGCAACTCCTGAGCAGTAGGTAGAGTGAAGTGGTTTAACGCGGAAAAGGGTTACGGGTTCATCGAGACGGAGGGCAGCCCCGACGTGTTCGCGCATTTCAGCGCGATTCAGGCCCAGGGCTTCAAGAAGCTCAACGAGGGGGATGAGGTCGAGTTCGAGATTGAGCCCGGCCAGCGCGGCAAAGGCCCCCAGGCCAAGAACATCGTCGTGACCAAGGCGGCCCCGGCGAGCGCGAGCAGCGGCAGCTCCAGCGGCGGTGGCTACAGCAGCCGTCCCCCCCGCCGCGACCGCGACGACCGCTGGTAAGCGGAAAGGCGAGCAAGTTCAAGCCCCCAGCCGGAAAGGTTGGGGGTTTTTGCTATGTCCGGCGGTAGAGGACGTGAAAGGTGTCCACGAGCTTGAAAACCGCCTCCCCTACCCTGGCCTCTCCGTGGGGCATAGGTGGACGGCTGTTTGGAGCTGCCCAATCCTCACCCGCTCCCCCGGTCAAGATATAGAGGGCGTTTCACTCCCCATCGGGCAGTCTGGGCAAAGCCTGTTCATCCAGCGTGCGCCAAGTTTCCGCCGCGTCCAACAAGAGTTCCCGTGTAGGACGACCGAAATACAGCTCCGCGAAGTCTTCGTCATACCAGCCGAGCCGAAAAGCGGAGGCAAACGGCGAAAGCGCCATTTCCCCATCCTCGTCGTAAGTGAACCTCAGGGCATGAAGGAGCGTTTGTTCGTCTGGAGACCTGACGGCCCAAAGCGTTACCACTTCCGGCTGAGACAAGCTCACCTCAACTCCCGCCGCAGCCCCGCCGCCATCTGGAACCACTCGCGTTCCTGGCGGCGGTAGAGGCCCGTGGCCCGCTGCTCCGTCTTGGCAAGCTGGTCGAGAAGTTGCCCTGCCTCTGCCTGTCTCCCCTGCTTGAGCAGAAAGGCGGCGTAACGGGCGCGAGGCTCCTCCGTCGTGGCGGCGGTCATCGCTTCCCGGTAGGTCCCGTCGGCCTCGGCGGTCTTGCCCTGTGCCTCCTGCGCCTGGGCGAGCAGGGTCAGGCTGCGAGTGCGAGTGGCCGCGCTCGTCTTGAGGTCCACCCGGTTGAGAAGCCCTTCGGCGGCGGCGGCGTTGCCCCGGGCGAGTTCGAGTTCGGCGCTGGTGAGCAGCACCACCGGATCGTCCTCGTAGATGCCGCTCAGGAGGGGTTGCAGCGTCGCCTGCGCCTCATCGGGACGGCCCGCCCGGGCCAGGAGGGTGGCGAGGTCGGCGCGGTTGGCGAGGGTGTCGCTCTCGGCGAGCCGCTCCTGTGCCTCGCGAATGCGGGTGTCGAGCGGCTTGATCGCCTCCAGCCCCGCCCCTATCGCGGCTCCGGCTCGTCGCCCGCTGCCCCGCAGCGTGGGCAGGAACTCCAGGAAGAAGTAGACCAGCACGCCCAGGAAACCGCCCACGAACAGGCTGAACCCCAGCAGGGCAATCCAGATCGCTCCGCGCCGGGTCACGATGGCGTGGATCAGGAAGACGACGTTCAGGATGGTAAAGAGGGTAAACAACCAGGGCGCCTGGTTGAAGATGGCAAGCGGATTCATACCTTGATGGTACGGGCTGACGCCGCCGGACGTTCCGCGCCCCGGGCTTGTTCGGGAGACCATTTAGGCGGCCAGGGCTTGACACAACCCCGCCGCCACCCTATACTTCCTGGTCGCCGACCATGATGGGTTCGGACAGGAGAGCTTTGCAGGTAAGGGTCGCTCCGCTTTTGGACTCCTCAATCTAACAGTTTTCTTCAGGGGCACAGCCGAAGGTGGCTGGGGTCCCGCCTGCGCCGTTCTCTGCCCCGGGGCGGCACAGGGCATCAGCCTGGGCGCGAGGTGTGAATGAGCCTGAATAGCCAGAAACCGCGCATCGAGCGTTTCGGTGAGATCACCGAAGTGATCCCGCTGCCGAACCTGACCGAAGTGCAGGTGAACTCCTTCCGGGCGTTCCTGCAAGCCGACAAAGCGCCCGACCGCCGCGACAACACCGGCCTCCAGAGCGCCTTCCGCGAGGTCTTCCCCATCGACGAGACCGAGAAGGGCCGCTCCACGGGCCTCGTGCTCGACTTCTTGGAATACCGCCTCGGCGAGCCGCCCTACACCCCCGAGGAGTGCCGCGAGAAGGACCTGACCTACCAGGCGCCGATGTATGCCAAACTCCAATTGATCCACAAGGACAGCGGCCTGATCAAGGAAGATCAGGTGTTCCTGGGTGACCTACCGCTGATGACCGAGGACGGCTCGTTTGTCATCAACGGGGCCGACCGCGTGGTGATCAGCCAGATCCATCGCTCGCCCGGCGTGTACTTCACCTCCTCCTACAAGGGCATCAAGAAGCTCTACACCGCCGCCATCATCCCCATGCCCAAGCGCGGGCCGTGGATTGAGCTGGAGATGAATGCGGGCGTGCTGGAGATGAAGGTCAACAAGCGCAAGTTCCCGGTGGCGATGCTGCTGCGGGTGCTGGGCTACGACGACGCCCAGCTCCGCTCACTGTTCACCGAGTTCGAGCCCGACCTGGAACTCCCCGAGGACAAGAGCGCGGGCATGAGCGCCGACGAGGCCCTGCTGCGCCTCTTCACCGTGCTGCGCCCCGGCGACCCGCCCAAGCGCGACAAGGCGATCCAGTACCTCTACGGGCTGCTCGCCGACCCCAAGCGCTACGACCTGGGCGAGCCGGGCCGCTTCAAGATGAACACCAAGCTGGGCGTGAACCGCGAGGAGCGCACCCTGCTGACCTTCCAGGACGGCAAGTTCAGCGACGCGGGCCTGGTGGACACCATCCGTTACTTGATGGCGCTGCAACGCGGCCTGGAGACCGTGGGCCTGGGTGCGGACGAGGACGGCGTGGTGAACGAGGTGCCCGTCACGGAAGACGACATCGACCACCTCGGCAACCGGCGTGTGCGCACGGTGGGCGAACTGCTCGCCGACCAGCTCCGGGTGGGCATGGGCCGCATGGCGCGCGGCGTGCGCGAGCGGATGCTGCTGGGCAACCCCGACGCCGCGACGCCGACCAAGCTCGTGAACAACCGTCCCATCGTGGCGGCGATGCGCGAGTTCTTCGGACGCAGCCAGCTTTCCCAGTTCAAGGACCAGACCAACCCGCTTTCGGATTTGCGCCACAAGCGGCGTATCTCGGCCCTGGGGCCGGGCGGCCTGACCCGTGAGCGCGCGGGCTTCGACGTGCGCGACGTGCACCGCACGCACTACGGACGTATCTGCCCCATCGAGACGCCGGAAGGGGCCAACATCGGCCTGATCTCCTCGCTGTCGAGCTACAGCAAGGTCAACGAGCTGGGCTTCATCGAGGCGCCGTACCGCCGGGTCGAGGGCGGCCAGGTCACCGACGACGTGATCTATATGACCGCCGACATCGAGGACCGCTACACCATCGCGCAGGCGAACTCGCCGCTGAACGCGGACGGCACCTTCGCCGACGAGCGTGTGCTGGCCCGCCGCAAGGGTGACCCGCTACTGTACACGCCCGACGAAGTGGACTTCATGGACGTGTCGCCCAAGCAGATCGTCTCGATCAACACCTCGCTGATCCCCTTCCTGGAACACGACGACGCGAACCGCGCCCTGATGGGTTCCAACATGCAGTCGCAGGCCGTGCCGCTCGTGCGCGCCGACTCCCCCGCCGTGGGCACCGGCGTCGAGGAGCGCGTGGTCACCGACTCGGGCACCAGCGTGATCAGCGACGTGACGGGCCGCGTGAGCTACGTGGACTCGCGCGTGATCCAGGTGACGCTGACCGAGGACGCGCCGCAGGCGGGCATGGTGACGGGCAACATCCGCACCTTCGAACTCGTGCGCTTCACCCGCTCCAACCAGGGCACCAACCTCGACCAGCACCCCATTGTGAGCGTGGGCGAGGACGTGCGGCCCGGGCAGGTCATCGCGGACGGCCCCGCCTCCGACCTCGGGCGCCTCGCGCTCGGCCAGAACATCACCATCGCCATCATGCCCTTCGACGGCTTCAACTTCGAGGACGCGATCTGCATCTCGGAGGGGCTTGTCCGCAAGGATTTCTACACCTCGGTCCACATCGAGAAGGACGAGATCGAGGCCCGCGACACCAAGCTCGGCCCGGAGAAGATCACCCGTGACATCCCCGGCCTCTCGGAAGCCGCGCTCCGTGACCTCGACGAGGACGGCATCGTGCGCGTCGGAGCAGAAGTCAAGCCCGGCGACATCCTCGTGGGCAAGACGAGCTTCAAGGGCGAGAGCGAGCCGACCCCCGAGGAGCGTCTGCTGCGCTCGATCTTCGGCGAGAAGGCGCGCGAGGTGAAGGACACCTCCCTGCGCGTGCAGTCCGGTCAGGGCGGCATCGTGGTGAAGACGGTGCGCTTCCGCCGCGGCGACGAGGGCGTGGACCTCAAGCCCGGCGTGCGCGAGATGGTGCGCGTGTACGTGGCCCAGAAGCGCCAGCTTCAGGTCGGCGACAAGGTGGCGAACCGCCACGGGAACAAGGGCGTGGTCTCCAAGATTCTGCCCCCCGAGGACATGCCGTACCTGGAAGACGGCACCCCCGTGGACCTCGTGTTCAACCCGCTCGGCGTGCCCAGCCGCATGAACCTCGGCCAGATTCTCGAAACGCACCTCGGCGAGGTCGCGCGCCTGACCGGGCAGAAGTTCGTGACGCCCGTGTTCGACTCCGCCACCGAGGTCGCCATCAAGGAGATGCTGGAGGTCGCCGCTGCCGAACGCCTGCAACGCCGCAAGGACGAGGGCTTCGAGGTGGACAAGCGCGAGCAGGAGGTGCTGGAGCGCGCCGGGAAGCTCGGCGTGATCAACGCGCCCGGCGAGGACTACGAGCCCGCCCAGATGCAGCTTGCGCGCACCGGCAAGAGCGTCCTCTTCGACGGGCGCACCGGTGAGCCGATCTCCGGCCCGGTCGTGGTGGGCACGATGTACGTCATGAAGCTCTACCACATGGTCGAGGACAAGCTGCACGCGCGCTCGACCGGCCCGTACAGCCTCATCACCCAGCAGCCGCTCGGCGGCAAGGCGCAGTTCGGCGGCCAGCGGTTCGGCGAGATGGAAGTGTGGGCGCTGGAAGCCTACGGAGCGGCGCACACGCTGCAAGAAATGCTGACGATCAAGTCCGACGACATCGACGGACGCGACGCCGCCTACCAGAGCATCGTCAAGGGCGAGGAGGTGTCGGGAAGCACCATCCCCGAGTCCTTCAAGGTGCTCGTCAAGGAACTCCACTCCCTCGGCCTGGATGTCGAGGTGCTCGATAACGGCGACAAGGCCGTGGACATCTTCGAAGGGATGATGCCGAAGCGGTAAGGATGAGAGGACTTCAGCGCAACCGAACCCAAACGCAACGCAGATTCACCCGTGTTGTAGGTGCGTTGAACGCCTCCATCCTGACGATCTTGGCAATTATGCTCCTTGTGTCCGCGAACTACAGGAACAACAGCACCCAGATGTTATTGGCTGGTTTTTTCCTGATCTCGACTGTCTTGTTCAACGTGTGGTTGGCCTTTGACGTAGAGAGAAGCGGCACGAGGGGGAACGCCTCACAGGAGCCTGAATGAAAGACTTCAACAAGGTCCGCATCGCCATCGCTAGCCCCGCGAAGATTCGTGAGTGGTCGTTCGGCGAGGTCGAGAAGCCGGAAACCATCAACTACCGTACCCTGAAGCCCGAGCGCGAAGGTCTCTTCGACGAGCGCATCTTCGGGCCGATGAAGGACTACGAGTGCGCCTGCGGGAAGTACAAGCGCCAGCGGTACGAGGGCAAGGTCTGCGAGCGCTGCGGCGTCGAGGTGACCTCCTCCAAGGTCCGGCGCTACCGCATGGGCCACATCGACCTTGCCACGCCCGCCGCGCACATCTGGTACGTGAAGGACACGCCGAGCAAGATCGGCACCCTGCTCGACCTGTCCGCCGGGCAACTGGAGAAGGTGCTGTACTTCTCCTCCTTCCTGGTGACGCAGCCCCTGAACGCGCAGAAGGAAGGTCGTCCCCTCAAGCGCGGTGAGCTGCTGACCGACGACGAGTACCGCGAACTGCGCTTCGGGCGGCAGGAGACGTACACCATTCCGAACGGGCAGGAGGCCAACGTCCGCGACGGCGACTACGTGACGCGCGGGCAGTCCCTCGGCGGCAATGTCGTCTCGAAGATGGACGGCCTGGCCCAGTACCGCTTCCCCCGTCGCGCCGAGATTGCCTACGCCGAGCAGGTGGAGGCCAGCCTCCCGCTTCCCGCCGACGTGCTGGTGGAGCAGGACGCCTTCCGCGCGGGTGACATCCTCAGCGAACTCGAAGGGGACGTGCAGATCACGAGCCCCGTGGACGGCACCGCCTTCCTCGTGGACCTCGGCGAGGACAGCGTGCTGATCGAGCTGCGCGACACCGTGGCGGCCCCCGAGCCCGTGGAGGGCGAGGAGGAGCAGGAGGCGCCGAAGGGCGAGATCCTGGCCCGCGTGTACGTGCCTCACGGCATGAACGTGGCCGTCGTGCCCGGCGAGATCGTGGAGGCTGGAACCGTGCTGGCGAGCGCCAACGCGGGTGATCGCCTGCGCGTGAGCCGTGACAGCCGCCTCTCGGAAGTCACCTTCCCCAAGAAGAAGGGGGACGTGAAGGTGGGCGTCCACTGGACCCGCCGCGCCGAGTACCCCATCAACCCGACGATGCACGTCCTCGTGGGCGACGGCAGCGAGGTCCGCAAGGGCCAGAAGGTCGTCGGCGCCATCGACAAGGACGAGGAAGTGGTGGCCGAGGCGGACGGCGTGATCACCCTGCACGCTCCCGCGAGCATCATCGTCTCCAAGGCGAAGGTGTACGCCTACGGGGACGAGCCCCTCGTCGTGAACGGCGACCGCGTGGAGCCGGGCGACGAGCTGGCCGACTCCGGCAACCTCCGCTCCGAGATCAGCGGGCGCATCGAGATCGATCTCGTGCGCAAGCAGGTCCGGGTCATCGAGTCCTACGACTTCGAGGCCAAGATGGGCGCCGAGGCGGTCAAGGAACTCCTCGACGACCTCGACCTCGACGTGCTGGAGGCCGAACTCGGCGAGCAGATGAAGGACTCCTCGCGTCACAAGCGCGCCAAGGCCCGCAAGCGGCTGGAGGTCGTGCGGTCCTTCAAGCGCAGCGGCAACAGCCCCTCGTGGATGATCATGGAGACGGTGCCGGTCATGCCGCCCGACCTCCGGCCGATGGTGCAGGTGGACGGAGGTCGCTTCGCCACCTCCGACCTCAACGACCTGTACCGCCGCCTGATCAACCGCAACAACCGCCTCAAGAAGCTGATGAGCCAGGGCGCCCCCGACATGATCATCCGCAACGAGAAGCGGATGCTTCAGGAGGCCGTGGACGCGCTCATCGACAACGGGCGGCGCGGCAGCCCGGTCACCAACCCCGGCTCCGACCGTTCCCTCCGCTCGCTGACCGACCTGCTCGGCGGCAAGCAGGGCCGTTTCCGGCAGAACCTGCTGGGCAAGCGCGTGGACTACTCGGGTCGAAGCGTGATCGTGGTCGGTCCGCAGCTCAAGCTGCACCAGTGCGGCGTGCCGAAGCGCATGGCCCTCGAACTCTTCAAGCCGTTCCTGTTCAAGGTGCTGGAGGAGAAGGGCGAGGTCACCAACATCAAGCAGGCGCGCAAGATGCTGGAGCGCTACCGCGACACCCGCGACAGCGTGTGGGACGCGCTGGAAGAAGTCATCGAGGACAAGGTCGTGCTGCTCAACCGCGCGCCCACCCTGCACCGCCTCGGCATCCAGGCGTTCGAGCCCGTGCTGGTCGAGGGTCAGTCCATCCAGCTCCACCCGCTCGTCTGCGAGGCGTTCAACGCCGACTTCGACGGCGACCAGATGGCGATTCACGTCCCGCTGAGCGCGCAGGCGCAGGCGGAAGCCCGCATCCAGATGCTCAGCGCGCACAACCTGCTCTCGCCCGCGAACGGCGAGCCGAACGTCAAGCCCAGCCGCGACATCATCCTCGGCATCTTCACGCTGACGCAGCTCCGCCGCGACAACCTCGGCGCGGGCAGCGAGTTCGGGAGTGAGCAGGACGCGCTGGCGGCGCTGAGCGATGGCAAGGTCGCGCTGAACACGCCGATCAAGGTGAACGGCAATGAGACCAGCCCCGGGCGTATCAAGTACGTCTTCTCCAGCCCCGACGAGTCGATCATGGCCGTCGAGCGCGGCGAGATCGACTACCAGGACCACGTGCGCATCCGCCTGAACGGCACCGTGTACGAGACCTCCGCCGGGCGCGTGATGTTCCGCCGCCTCGTGCAGGAGGCGCTGGGCAACCAGGGCCACCTCGTGGACACGCTGGTGAACCTGGAGACCGCCTACGAGAAGGACAACCTCAAGGACATGATCATGGGGTGCTTCAAGCACCTCGGGATCGAGGCGACGGCGGGGCTGCTGGACGCGCTGAAGGACAGCGGGTTCAAGCTCTCCACCACCTCGGGCATCACCATCGGCATCGACGACATCGTGCTGCCGCCCAACAAGGCGGAGCTGCTGGCCGAGGCCGACGAGAAGCTCAAGTCCATCGAGCAGAACTACGAGTTCGGCTTCATGACGGAGGAGGAGCGGTACAAGCAGGTCGTACAGCTCTGGAACGACACCACCGACGAGGTGAAGAACGCGGTCTTCGAGAACTTCTCGCAGAACTACCCCTTCAACCCGCTGTGGATCATGTCGCAGTCCGGCGCGCGCGGTAACCCCCAGCAGATCCGTCAGCTCGCGGGGATGCGCGGCCTGATGGCCCGCCCGGACGGCTCGACCATCGAGGTGCCCATCAAGGCGTCCTTCCGCGAGGGCCTGACGGTGCTGGAGTACTTCATCTCTACCCACGGCGCGCGCAAGGGTGGCGCGGACACGGCGCTCCGTACCGCCGACTCCGGCTACCTGACCCGCAAGCTGGTGGACGTGGCCCACGAGGTCGTCGTCCGCGACGTGGACTGCGGCACCACCGACTACACGGTGATTCCGCTGGGCGCGACCGACGACCGCACGGGCGAGTGGCGCACCCGCAAGGGCAGCGAGATCGAGACGAGCATCTACGGTCGCACCCTGACGGCGGACGTGGAGGTCGCGGGCCGGACCCTTCCGGCGGGGCAGATGCTCAGCCTGGAAGATGTCAAGGCGATCACCAAGGACGCCAAGGCCATCGGCGAAGTGTTCGTCCGCACGCCGCTGAACTGCCGCGTGAAGGCGGGCGTGTGCCAGAGGTGCTACGGCTACGACCTCTCGCAGGCCAAGCCCGTCTCCATGGGTGAGGCGGTCGGCGTGGTCGCCGCCGAGTCCATCGGTGAGCCCGGCACGCAGCTCACGATGCGCACCTTCCACACGGGCGGCGTGGCGGGCGGCGGCGATATCACGATGGGTCTGCCCCGCGTGATCGAGCTGTTCGAGGCCAGAAAGCCCAAGAACCAGGCGGTCGTGGCCGACCGTGACGGCGTGGTCCGCATCGAGGAGGAGGAGGAGCGCTACCTCGTGCGCATCGAGGCCGAGGACGAGGCCTTCAGCTCCAAGACCGCGACCAAGATCAGCAAGGGCCTGCGCCTCGTCGTCCGCGACGGCGACCGGGTGGAGGCGGGCCAGCCCCTGACCCGCGGCGCGGTCAACCCACACGACCTCCTGCTCTACCGCGATACCGACGCGGCCCAGCGTTACCTCGTCGAAGAGGTGCAGCGCGTGTACCGCTCGCAGGGCGTGAAGGTGCACGACAAGCACATCGAGGTCATCGTGCGGCAGATGCTGCGTTACGTGGAGATCACCGACGGCGGCGACACCGACCTGCTCGAAGGGCAGACGGTCGAGCGCTGGGAGGTCGATGGGGCGAACGAGGCGCTGGGCGAGGGCAAGACGCCCTCCTCGTGGAAGCCCGTGCTCCTCGGCATCACCAAGAGCAGCCTGACGACCAAGAGCTGGCTGTCGGCGGCGAGCTTCCAGCACACGACCCACGTGCTGACCGAAGCCTCCATGCGCGGCCAGGTGGACGACCTGATCGGCCTGAAGGAGAACGTCATCCTCGGCAAGCTGATCCCGGCGGGCACGGGCCTGACGACCGTCCGCGAGATGCAGGTCGCCGACGAGCGCACGCTGGAGAAGTACGGCGAGGACAGCCGCAGCCCCGACTCGGTGACGGGCACCCAGCGGTACGACGACACCCGGCCCGGCAGCACGCCGACCGTTCCCGGCTACGCGGACTGAGCACGGCCAACCTTCTTGACCCCCACTCGGAGACGGGTGGGGGTTTTGTTATTCCACCTCGCGCGCCACCTTCTGCGACTCATCGCTGTAGAGGGTGGCGTAGTGCTGCCCCAGGCTGACCAGGAACTGCATCTCCTCGTGCGTCGTCCGTGCCGAGAGCCGCGTCTCAAAGCTCAGCAGCAGCGCCCCATAAGCGAGAGAGGCGGCACCCAGGATGGCGAGCACCACCGGAGCGAGGCCGAACGCTGCCCCTACCAGCGCCCCCGAGCCGATCAGGATGCTCGTCAGCACGAGAAGGGCGACCGCCACGTACAGCGCCGTCATCGCCCGCTGGATGATGCGGGTGCGGCGGGCGAGACGGGGCAACTGGCGGATGATCATCCTCTTCTCCTCGCGCGCCAGCGGTTCCTGCTGCCCGTCTTCGGAGACGAGGACCTTGAACCGGGCGGTGAGGTGCCGCACCCGGTCGGTGGTCCGCCCGAGCCGTGTGCTCGTGCTCATCAGGAGGGTGCCCGCGCCGCTGATCAGCACGGCGGGGGTGATCATCGCCGCGAGGACGCTGAGGGTGGGGTTGGGCGCGGACATGGGCTTAGGGTAAAGCGGGTGTGGGAAGGGGCGGGGGCGTTGCTTGCACGTCCGGTGTCAGCGAGGTCAGACGCACGCCTTCGCGCGGCGCTCAGTTTCGCTCCAGGGTGGAGGCGAACTGTCCCCCTGCCCGTCAGCCCTGAGCAAGCCACGAGCGCAACGGAGGAGGCATGAGCTGCCGCACCTCCAATTGGGTGACCGCCACCCACTCGAAGGTGAGATGTGACTCTACGGCTGGGACCGCCTCCCACCGCACGAGCTCAGGACTTGAGGCGACGAAGACGTGATTGACCTCGTGGTGCAGTCGACCTGTCCTGTCCGTCCACCTATGCTCGACGACGCCAACGAACGCGCCCACCTGAAAGATCAGTCCCGTCTCCTCGTGCAGTTCCCGGGCGAGGCAGGCCCGGAGGCCTTCCGCCGGTTCGACGTGGCCTCCCGGCAGGAACGTGTTGGAGTGCCCCCGCGCCCGCGCGAGAAGCACGTGCCCCTCGTGTTCGATGACGGCGCGGGCGAGCAGGTGTAGTTGAGGAGGATGCGCCACTGCGTCAGCATACGGGCCAGGAATTCCTCGCCCTGAACCGTGCCCCATACCTCTCCCCACCCTACCCAACACGCTAAACTTTCCTGATGCAGCTTCTCCTCGACCTTCACCCCGATCAGTACCCGCTGGAAGGCTTCCGGCGGCGGCAACTGCTGGAGTGGGTCTTCGTGCAGGGCGTGGGCACCTTCGACGCCATGACGAACCTTCCGGCGGAGGCTCGCGCCGACCTTGCCTCCAGCTTCCAGCTCAACCCCTTCAAGGACATCGAGACCGTTCGCAGCGCCGACGGCTCGGTCAAATACCTCTTCACGTTGCAAGACGGGCGGCAGATGGAAGCCGTCTACATGCCCTACCTCGACCGCAAGACGATCTGCGTCTCGACGATGGTGGGCTGCCCCGCGAGGTGCGCCTTCTGCGCGACGGGCGCGATGGGCTTCGGGCGCAACCTGACGCCGGGCGAGATCGTGGGGCAGGTCCTCGCGGTGGCGGGCGGCGAGGGCATCGCGCCGCGTGAACTCCGCAACCTCGTCTTCATGGGCATGGGCGAGCCGCTGCTGAACTACGCGAACACGATGGCGGCGGCGCGCATCCTGCTCCACCCGCAGGCGCTCGGCATGAGCAAGCGGCGGGTGACGCTCTCGACGGTGGGCCTGGCGAACGGCATTCGCAAACTCGCGCAGGAGGACGACCTCGGCATCAAGCTGGCGATCAGCCTGCACGCGCCCGACGAGGAGACCCGTCAGCGGATTATCCCGACGGGCGCGGCCAACTCCATTCCCGAGATCATGGCCGCCGCCCGCGAGTACCAGGCGGTGACGGGTCGGCGGGTGACGCTGGAGTACGCCATGCTGCGTGGGGTAAACGACCACCTCTGGCAGGCGGAGTTGCTGGCCGACCTGCTGGGCGGGCTGGTGAGCCACGTCAACCTGATCCCCATGAACCCCTGGGACGGCTCGGGCTTCGAGTCGAGCAGCGAAGCGCAGATTCAGGCGTTCTACGACACGCTGGAGGCCCGGGGCGTGGACGTGAGCGTGCGGCGTTCGCGCGGCAAGGATGCCGGGGCGGCGTGCGGGCAGCTCGCCTTGAAGCGGCCCGGGGCGGTGGCGGGGATGGTTCCGGCCTGACCTCACGAGCCTCCCTGTGGACGTGCCTTCCTTGACTGGAGGGCACGTTTTTTCCTGGCCGGGCGGGATGACCTCGGCCCAACACAGCGGTCGCCCTGCCGTGGAACAATTACGGCGCCCAGCGCCCACACCGCGAGTAAGGGTTCAGAAAGAGCCGCGTCGTTACGATTCCCCCGTTCCCCCGTACAGGAGGCCCCCGGTGACTCAACCTACCCCCCTGGTGCTGCTCAGCCTCTTGCTGGCCGCCGCTCCCGCCGCCTCGGCACAGACGCTGGTCGAGACCTCGACCGCCGTCTCCGTGCAGAACACGTTGACGCAGACGGGCACGCCCGCCGCCGTCCCCCGTGTTCCGGCCCTGCCCATCCCACCGGCCCCCCCCACGGCACCCTCCTCGCCCGCCCCGGCGGCCTCCACTCCGGCCCCCGTCCCCATCACCCCCCTCACCCCGGCGCAGGTCGCCGCGCTCGGGCAGGCGCAGGCGGCGCTGCGCGGCGGGCAACTCGGGCAGGCGCGCACCCTGTTCGAGCGGCTGATCGCGCAGAACTACGCGCAGCCGGAACCTCACTTCGGGCTGGGCCTGACCCTGTTCGCGCAAAACGACCTGCGCGGGGCGGCCTTCGAGTTCACGCAGCTCGTGGCCCTGGCTCCGGGCCGCTACGAGGGACCGTACAACCTGGGGGTCATCGCCACCCGCGAGGGGCGCCACGCCGACGCGCTGAAGTTCTACGGTGAGGCGGCCAACCTGGCGCGCGGCAAGGCGGGCACGGCCACCGTGCGGCAGGTGCTGGGGGCCCTCGCCGCCGAGCAGACCCGCGCCGGGGACTTCGCCGGGCTGAGCACCACCCTCGGCGAGGTCGCGGCGCTCGACCCGAACGACGTGGACGCGCAGTTCCGGCTGGCGCAGGCCCGCACGCTGGCGGGGCAGGGCGCCCTGGCGCTGCCGGGGGCCTACGCCGTCTTGCAGCGTCAGCCTGCCCACGTAAACGCCGCGCTCCTGGTCGCCGACATCTACGTGGCGCAGGGCCTATCCAACCGGGCGGTGCGTGAACTCGACGCGGCAGCCGGGCGGGTTTCCCGGGCAGAAGACCGGGGGCGGCTGCTGCTGCGCAAGGCGGACGTGCTGGCAGCGTCGGGTGACGCACGCGGGGCGGTCCTCGCCGCGCAGGAGGCCACCCGCGCGGATATGCGCAGCGCCGCCGCCTTCGCCCGCCTTGCCGAATTGCGGGTCGTGCGGGGCGACCGCTCCGGGGCGCTGGCCGCCTACCAGAGCGCCGTGCGGCTCGCGCCCCGGGACGCCGGGTACCGGGTCGGGCTGGCCGCCCTGCGGCTCGCCCTCGGGCAGAATGCCGACGCGGCGCGGGACGCCGCCCAGGCCCTGCGCCTGAGCCCCGAGCCCGCCACCCTCGCCCGCGCGCAGTTCGTGCGGGGGCTGGCCGCCTACCGCCAGGGCCAGCACGGCCCCGCGCGCGCCGCCCTGCGCTCCAGCGCCCTGGTCTCCCCCAGCGCCGACACCTTCCTGTGGCTGGGCCTGAGCGCCTACGCACAGCAAGACTACGCGGGCGCCGCCACCGCCCTCAGCGAGAGCGTGCGGCTCGACCCGACCCCCGCCGCCCGCCAGAACCTCGCCTCGGCGCTCCTCGCCTCGGCCCGCTACCCCGAGGCCGAGGCCGTGCTGCGCGGACTGGTGGGTGAACAACCGAAGAACAACGAGGCGTGGTATCTGCTCGGCCTGGCCCAGCGGGCCCAGACCCGCGAGGCCGAGGCCCGGCAGTCCCTGAAGACCGCCGCGAATCTCGGCAACGCCAAGGCCCAGGGGGCCCTGAAGTGACCCGCGCGTCCGGCAAGGCCCGCCGCTGGCCCGACGTCTTGATCGGCCTGCTGGTGCTGCTGCTGCTCGGCGGCTTCGCCTTCCTCCTGGTCGGCCAGCGCCCCGAGCCGGTGGCGCAGGCCCCCACCCCCACCCCCCCACCCGTGACCGAACCCGCACCCGAGCCCATCACCATCCCCACCGCGCCGGGCACCGGGACGACGGGGGAAGACCCCACCGCGACCGTCACGCCCCCCAGCTCCTCCGAGGAGACGGGGGGCGCGACCTCGACGACGGACAACGCCGCGACGATCACCGACCAGACGGCGCCGAACACGTCCCCGGCCACGCCGACGGACGGCCAGGGGGGCGCGGCGACGACCGACTCGCCCCCCGCGACGGAGCTTCCCGTGGTGCCCGCCGCCCCCATCGAGGAGGCTCCGGCGACGACCGCGGCGCCCGACCCCGCGGCCAGCGAGCCGGCGGACTCGCCCCCCGCGACCACGCCGCCTGCCGCGGCCCCGACCGCTCCTCCCCGGGCCGCCGCTGCCGTGCCCACGAGCGAGCAGCGCACGCCCCTGCGCAGCGACTACCGGGTGAGCCTGGGGTCGTTCGCAACGAGCCGCACGGCACAGCGGCTCACCCAGGGGGTCAGCGACCTGGGCTACACCGTCTACCCCATCGATCTGGGCGATCAGGTGGTGGCGCAGATCGGCCCCTTTGCGGACGAGGCGACCGCCCGCCGGGCCCTGGCAGAGATCCGGCGGGCCTACCCGGGGGCCGTTCTCTACCCGCCGCGGGGACGGAGCCTGCGGGGCGACACGACCGAGGACACGGCTCCCCCCGCGTCCACCCCCAGCACGCCGGGCACGTCCCGGCCTTCGGCCCCCAGCCCGGCGCCCGCCGCGGCGGCACCCGCGGCACCGCCCCCCGCTCCCCCCGAGGCGGTGCCTGCCCCCGGGCCGTCGACCCCGCCCCCTCCAGCCGCCTCTCCCGCCGCAGCCGAGCCTAAGGCGAGCACCCCGGCGGCTTCGGGCGGCCCGGTCTACCTGCAACTCGGGGCCTTCGACCAGGTGGAGAGCGCACAGGGCCTCGTCTCGCAGCTTCGGCAGGAGGGCTACGCGCCCACCGTGAACGCCCCCGACGGGCGCAAGGTGACCGTCCTCGTGGGCCCTTTCAGCGGCACGGCCCTCACCAACGCCGAGACGAACCTCGCGGCGAAGGGCCACGACTTCTTCCGGGTGCGGTGAAGCGGGTGACCGGGATTCCCACCGCCACGATCAGCCGCCTGGTGACCTACCTCCGCATCCTGGAGGGGCTGGAGACGCAGGACGTCCCCCGCACGAGCAGCACCGACCTCGCCGAACGTGCCGGGGTGACGGCCTTTCAGGTGCGCAAGGATCTGGCGTACTTCGGGCGCTTCGGCACCCGCGGCATGGGGTACACGGTGCCCGTCCTCAAGCGGGAACTTCTGCGCGTGCTGGGCCTGAACCAGACCTGGAACGTGGTGATCGTGGGGGTGGGGCGGCTCGGGCAGGCCATCGCCAATTACCCGGGGGCGAGCGACTACCAGTTCCAGTATGTCGGCCTCTTCGACGTGAACCCCAATCTCATCGGGACCGGAGTGCGCGGCCTCACGGTGCGGCACACCGACGAGCTGCGCGACTTCGTGGGGGGGACCCGGGTGGACATGGGCTTTCTGGCCGTGCCCCCCGAGCGCGCGCAGGACGCGGCCCAGAGCCTCGCCGACGCGGGGGTGCGCGGCATCCTCAATTTTGCCCCGGTCGTGATTCAGCCGCGCACGGTGGAACGCTCCGGTTTGCAAGAAATTGGTGACGAATGGCGTGGTGTGATCGTGGAGAACGTGGATTTCCTGGCGGGCATGAAACGCCTCGCCTTTTACATCCTCAACCCCGATCTCAGCAGCGCCGAACCGGAGGACACTGACGAATGAAGAGACTGCCGCTCCTGACCTTGCCCCTGCTCCTCGCCGCCTGTGGAACCGTCATTCCTGACACCGGGCGCAACGTGAAGGTGACGGCGAGCGCCAGCACCATTACCCTCTCCCCCGACGGCACCTCCGACGCGGGGACGACCTACACGTTCACCAATCCCGCCGGCGCCAAACCCACCGCCATCACGAGCGCCACCGTTTCCTGGGGCACGGGCGCGGATCAGAGCGCCACAGTCACCATCCCCGCCGTCAGCCTCCCTGCCGGCCTGACCTGCGCGGCTGCGGCCACCGACCCCACCGCCGCCTGTGATTACAACGTCAGCGGCACGGATTTCGGCGCGCGGAGTGTGACCGCCGCCATCAGCGACAGCACCCTCTTCGCCAAGGCTTACGCGGCCAACCCCAGCGCCAAGAAGCTTCCCGTCAGCGTGACCTTCAATGGGGCGGCCAACGCGGTGAACTTCGCACTCAGCGTGAGCAGCACGGGCAGCAGCGGTGGGGACGGCAGTGAGACCCCCGTCGCCAAGGCGCCTGCACCCGTCCTGACGATCAATACCTCTGGAAGTCAGCCTTACGGCGGGAGCCTCAGCGTCACGGCGGCGGGCAACTTCGACGTCATCAGCACTGTCGACCGGGTGATTCTGGAGATCACGGACGCCAAGGGAAACGTAGACAACACCACCTACACGAGCACTTCCCCGACGGCCACCTTCAGCATCGACACGTCGAAATTCGTGGACGGCAACCTCACCCTGAAAGTCATCGCCCTGACCAAGGAAGGTCTGCGCGGCGAGACGGCAGCCAAGACGGTCCAGGTTCAGAATGTCTCCGCTCCCAGCCTGTCGATTCTCAGCCCCGATGCAAACGCCACCCTGACGGGCCCCACCACCGTTCGTGTTCAGTTGCGCCAAAGTTCTTCCACCTTCACCCTGAACCCTCAGGACGCCAGCGGCAACGACGTTCGTCTGGATGTGCGCGACTTCCGTGGCAACGTGGTCAAGACGACCTACGGCAAGGCCGTGCGGATCAGCGACGGGGTGTACGAGGCGTACATTCCTCTCGATCTGGTCGGCCCGGACTTCTCCAGCAACACGTACTCGCTGGAGGTCACCGCACAGGCCAGTCTGGCGGATGGGTCCTCGCGCACGGTCAGCGCAGGCGAGTCCATCAGCACCCAGGTCAGCGACAACAAACCCCCGGCCCTCAGCATCATGATGCCCGCCTACATCACCGATCCCTACACCGGCGCGAACGTTCGCGGCATCCTCTCGCGCAACTCCGCCCTCATGATCCAGGCGAGCGACGACAACGGCGTGAGCAGCCTGCGGGTGGATTTCGTCTGTGACGCGGCCACCGCTTTGGCTGGGCAGACCTGCCCCCGTGCTCCCTACAGCTACAACATTCCCGTCGGTGCGGGCGGCATCTTATTCCGGGTGTTCGAGATCGGGGCGCTGCTGGACGCTCAGCCCTATGTGCAAAACGGCAACTACACCCTGCGCATTACCGCCTACGACGGCTCGAACGCGAACATTCAGGAGTTCCCGGTGCGGGTTTCCCGTACGGCGGTCGATAGCGATATCGACAACCTGGCCGGTCAGTCCACGGTCGATAACATCGTCTACGACACCAGATCGAACGAACTCAACATCGTCTCCGCCCGCTGGATCGTTCCTGGAACGACGGCCAACCCCGTTCGGGTGGCGACTCTCGCCTACGACAATGACCTCGCCAGTCTGGCACCCACGCGTCAGCGTATCGATCCGGTCTTTCCGGCAGGCACGAGCGTTGAATTGATCCAAAGCTTCAACGCGCCGGGCATTTACCGTGTCGACTTTATCGTGCAGGATTTGGTCACGGGGGTGACGCGTTACTACCAAGGTGGTGAGGTCGTGGTGAAGAGGAACACGAGCACTCAACCCGCCCCCTGAGCGGTTCGCGAACATTGTTCCATAATCTTCCCTGTCCGGGTCCGCGTGGCCCGGGCAATGTCTTTGACCATCTACAAGAAGGGCTGCCCCTCCCGGAGTCTTGAGGAGGGACAGCCCTTCTTCACAGGCTCAGAACTTGATCGTGTACTCCGCGAACCCGTCCTCGCGCGTGCGCAGCAGCGTCGCCCCGGCGGGCAGCGACTTCTGGGCGTTCGGGCTGCTCACGTACAACAGGGTCGCGCCGGGGATGGGCGTGAGCTTCCAGTTGCCGTCGGCGGAGGGGTTCACGGTCTTCTGCTCGGTGAAGTAGCGCACCAGGGCCTCGCGGGTCTCGTCGGGCGCCTGGAGGATGATGTTCTTGCCCGTCAATCCCGGGAACGAGCCGCCGCCCGAGGCGCGGTAGTTGTTCGTGGCGATCACGAATTGAGCATTCGGGTCGATGGGCTTGCCCTGGAACTGAAGATTCTTGATGCGGCGGGCCCCCGCGTTCACCAGCTCTCCCTTGGCGTTGTAGCGCGAGGGCTGGGTCACGTCGATCTCGTAGGTCACCCCGTCGAGGATGTCGAAGTTATAGGTGGGGAAGGAATCGTCCACGAGCGCCTGAGGCTCGGTCTTCGTGGGGTCGATCTGCCGGAACTGCCCGGCAGCGCGCTCCAGCCACTCCCCCACGCCCGCGCCGTTCACGAGGACGGCCTGCACGGTGTTCGGGTACACGTACAGGTCGGCGACGTTCTTGATCGCCAGGGTCCCGGCGGGGATATCCGTGTAGTAGCTCGCCCCGCCCCGGCCCCCGGCCTTGAAGGGCGCGGCGGCGGAAAGCACGGGCAAGTCCCTGTACTCGGTGTTGGCAAGCGCCGCCTTCACGTAGGCGGTCTGGGCGTTGCTGACAAGCTGCACGCTGGGGTCGTCCTGCACGAGCGCCCAGTAGGAGGTGATGGGGGCGGTGAGGTCGGCGACCTTGCCGCGCACGTAGGCGAGGGTGGCCTCGTGCGCCCGCCGGACGGCCTGGGCGATGCGGGGGTCGGGGGTGACGAGGCTCTTTTTCGCCGTCTTGTCCCAGATCGGGCGGATGGCGGCTTGCCCGTCGGCCACCGTCCACCGCTGGGCCCGGCGGTCGTAGCCCAGTTTGAGGTCCACGACGCCGAGGTCGTTGCCCCAGAAGCCCGCCATCACGACGGGCTTGCCGTTGATGGTGCCCTTGGTGATGTCGGCTCCGGGGATGCTCTTGTACACCGGCCCGGGAAACTCCTGGTGGCTGTGGCCGCTGAGCACCACGTCGATGCCGTCCACCTTGGTCAGCTCGGTGGCGACGTTCTCCTGGCCGGGCTGGTAATCGGCGGTGATACCGGAGTGGGCGACGGCGACCACGATGTCCGCCCCCTGCGCCTTCATCTGCGGCACGAACTTGCGGGCCGTCTCCACGATGTCGGCGGTGACGATCTTGCCGTCGAGGTTGGCCTTGTCCCAATTCACGATCTGCGGGGGCAGCAGGCCGATCACGCCGACGTTGAGGATGTAGGGGCGGCCCTCGGTGTCATACACGACCTTGCGCTGGATCAGGTAGGGGGTGAAGGCGTTCTCGCCGGGCTTGCCGGTGCCGTCGTCCTTGTAGGCGTTGGCGCTGACGTAGGGCATGGGCGCGGCGGCGAGCACCTGCCCGAGGAAGGGCAGGCCGTAGTTGAACTCGTGGTTGCCGAGATTGCCCGCGTCGTACTTCAGGACGCGCATCGCCGCGTGCATGGGGTGGAGCTGGCCTTCTTTAAGCGGCTGCACCCGCGCCACGAGGTCGCCCAGGGGATTGCCCTGGATCAGGTCGCCGTTGTCGTAGAGCAGGGTGTTGCGCTTCTCGCCCCGCGCCTGCTGGATCAGGGTGGCGGTGTACTCGAAGCCGAACTCGCCCGTGGGCTTGTCCTGGTAATAGTCGTAGCCCAGCGCGTTCGTGTGGAGGTCGGTCGTTTCGAGGATGCGCAGCTCCACGGTCTGCGCGCCCGCGCCACCAAGGGCGCTGCCCAGCAGCAGGGCGGTCATGAGAGCAAGTTGCTTTTGCACGCCCTTCAGAATACGCCGCCGGGTCAGGGTTGTGTATGGCCGGAAAGAGGGGCGAGGTGCCCTGGTCCCAGATCGCGGGCCGCCCGTACCCCGAGCAGCCCGAGGGTGAGGTCGAGTTCGGCCAGCACGTTCCCGATGACCTCCCGCACCCCCGCCTCTCCCGCCAGCGCGAGGCCGTAGGCGTAGGGCCGCCCGAGGAGCACCGCCCGCGCCCCCAGCGCGAGCGCCTTCGCCACGTCCGAGCCCGTGCGGATGCCGCTGTCGAAGAGAACGGGCATTCCCGCCGCCGCCGCGACCACGCCGGGCAGGGCGTCCAGCGCCGCCACCTCCCCGTCGATCTGGCGTCCACCGTGGTTGCTGACAATCACTCCGTCCACCCCGCGCCGGGCGGCCTCGCGGGCGTCTTCGGGGTGGAGGATGCCCTTGAGGAGCAGGGGCAGCCAGGTCCACTCGCGCAGGCGGCTCACGTCGTCCCAGGAGAGGTCGGGGCGGGTGTAGGTGGCGGTGAAGCGGGCGGCGGCGGCACGCACCTGGGCGGGAGTCAGGCCGAACGCTCGACCCTTGGCGGCGAGGTCGGCCCCGGCGCGCAGCAGGGCGGGGGTGCGGGGCGGCTGGACGGCGGGGGCCGGGAGCGGAGTATCCAGCCGCGAGCGGAACACCGGGTCACTGAGGTACTGGGCGATGCCGCGCCCGCGCAGGAAGGGCAGGTGCCCCAGCCCCAGGTCACGGGGCCGCCAGCCCAGCAGCGTCGTGTCGAGGGTGAGGACGATGGCCCGCGCCCCACAGGCTTCAGCCCGGCGGACGAAGGAGCGGGTCACCTCGTCGTCGGTGCCCCAGTAGAGCTGGAAGAGGCGGGGGCTTTCCCCCATCGCCCGCGCGCAAGTCTCCATCGGGACCGACGCCTGGGAGCTGAAGACGAAGGGCACCCCCTCGGCGGCGGCGGCGCGGGCGACGGCGAGGTCGGCCTGCGGGTGAGCACACTCCAGCACGCCGATGGGGGCGAGGAGCAGGGGCGTGGGGAGGGTCTGGCCGAGCAGCTCCACGCTCAGGTCGCGCTCGCGGGTGCCGCCGAGCATCCGGGGCAGAAGGCGCACCCGCTCGAAGGCGGCGAGGTTCGCCCGCATCGTCCGCTCGGTTCCTGCCCCGCCCGCGAGGTAGGCGAAGTCGGGGGCGCTGAGTTTTGCCCGGGCCGCCGCTTCGAGCCTTTCCGGATTCACTGGCACGCGCGGACGCTCGCCGCCCAGGCCGCGCACGTACACGCGCGTCTGTCTCGACCTGCCCGGTCCTGGTCCGATGTTCGTCATGCTGCCTCCCTGGGTGTGGCGTTCGGGGAGGATAACGCGCGAGCGTGCCCTGCTCGGCGGGGACCTATGCTGAACGGCACTTCTCTCACCCCCAGGAGGTCCCATGTCCCCCGCTGACCAGCCCCGCCCTCCATCCCACCCCTCGCCCGCCACCTCCGTCCAGACGATGGGGCTGGCCGCCGTGCTCACCGCCCTGGGTGCCGTGGTGGTCGCCCGTGCCCGCACCCGGCCCAGCGAGGCCCAGCTCAAGGAGGCCGCCGTGCGTGTCTTCACCGCTGCCCTGCCCGCCCCTCGGCCCTTCGCGGTGCGGCTGTGGGACGGCAACGAATTGCCCGGCGCACAGACTCCGCCCGCCGCGCGACTCGTCCTGAACTCCCCGGAGTCTCTGGGCCGGATGCTCCGTCTCCCGCTCGACGTGGCGCTGGGTGAGGCGTACCTGCGCGGCGACTTCGACATCGAGGGCGACTTCGGCAGGGTGGTGGGGCTGGCCGACACGTTGAATCCACAGTTCTCCCCGGCGCAGGTGGCCTCCCTGCTGCGCGACGTGAGCCTGCTGCGCCGGGGGGTCAGCGCCCGGCCTCCCACGCCGCTCGCCCGGCTGCACGGCGAGTCGCACAGCCGCGAGCGCGACCGGCAGGCCGTGCAGGCGCACTACGACGTGTCCAACGACTTCTACCGGCTGTGGCTGGACACGCGGATGGTGTACTCGTGCGCGTACTTCCCACGCGGCACGGAAACGCTCGACGAGGCGCAGGAGGCCAAGCTGGAGCTGATCTGCCGCAAGCTGAGGCTAAAAGGAGGCGAGCGCCTCCTCGACCTCGGCTGCGGGTGGGGCGGGCTGGCGATCTACGCGGCGCAGCGGTACGGGGTGCGCGTGCTCGGGGTGACGCTCTCGGAGGCGCAGCTCCACGAGGGCCGGGCGAGGGTGAAGGCGGCGGGACTCTCGCACCTCGTCACGCTGGAGCTGCGCGACTACCGGGACGTGACGGGCGAGTTCGACAAGATCGCGAGCGTCGGCATGGCCGAGCACGTGGGCCGCCGCAACATGCCCGAGTATTTCGCCGCGGCCCACCGGGTCCTGAAGCCCGGCGGCCTGATGATGAACCACGCCATCGCGGACGGGCTGGGGCAGGCGCGGGTCTCCAACCTGATCCAGTCGGGGAACTTCGCGCGCCGCTACGTCTTCCCCGACGGCGAACTGCTGCCGATTTGGGAGACGTTGAAATACGTCGACGCCGCCCTCTTCGAGGTGCGCGACGTGGAGAACCTGCGCGAGCACTACGCGCGGACAACCGCCCTCTGGGCAAGGCGGCTGGAGGCGCGTGGGGACGAGGCCCTCGCCGCGCTGGGCGAGGAACGTTACCGGCTGTGGCGCATCTATCTCAACGCCTGCGGGTACTACTTCTCCGCCGGACACCTCAGCATCTTCCAGACCCTCCTCGCCAAGCCGGACGAGCGGCGGCACGTGCCCCTGCCGAGGAGCCGGGCGGACCTGTACGCGGACGGGAGGCTGTAGAGCGCGAAGGCCAGGGGAGGCGACTACAGCGCCGCCGCCAGCCGACCGAACAGCGCGGGCACGGGCGGCGCGTCTCCCCCGTTCACCCAGCCGAAGCGGCGGTCGCGCAGGTCGGCGTCCTCCCCCACCCCCAGCCCGCCGGGGAAGCGGGGGCGGAGGTCGAGGGGGCCTGCGACCTCACGCGCGCCGGGGAGGACGCTCAGGGCCCGCTCCACCTCCCGCGCGTGGCCGAAGTGCATCAGGTGGACTTCCTCCCCGTCCTGCCAGGCGAAGCGGGCGCCCACGTCCCCGAGGGCGGCGAGGCTCCCGGGCGCCGCGACATGCCGCACGCTCAGACCCGGGCGCAGCCGCAGGGTGACCTCCAGCGCCTCGCCCATCACCCCGAACGAGCCGACGAAGGGGCGGGTGAGGTCGTAGCCCTGGACGTTCTTCACCGTGCGCCCGCCCGCCCGCACGACGCGGCCCGAGGGAGCGCGGAAGGTCACGCCGAGCACCTCCGCCCCGAAGAAGAAGGTCTGCCCGAAGCCTCCGCGTGAGACGAGGCCACCCACGCCGCCGGGCAGTTCGACGCGCGGGAAGGGGGGAAAGAGACCGGGAGGGAGGGCCGCGTACACCTCCAGCAGTCCGGTGTCGCCGCTCACCGTCACCGTCTGGTCGCCCGGGGAGAGGTCAAGGATGGGCATGGGCGCCGTCCCCCTCCTCGTCCGGGAGAATCTTGCCGGGGTTGAGCAGCCCCCGGGGATCGAGGGCGTGCTTGACGCTCCACAGGGCGCCGAGGGTGACGGGATCGACCGCCTCGCGCATGAAGGGGCGCTTCATGGTGCCGATGCCGTGCTCGCCGCTCAGGACCCCGCCGTGCCGGATGGCGACGAGGGCGATCCTGTGCGCGAGATCGTGGACGGCCTGCGGGGACTCGCGCCGGGGGTCGAAGAGGACGTTGGGGTGCAGGTTGCCGTCCCCGATGTGCCCGAACTGGACGAGGGGCAGGCCCGAGGCGTCCCCGAGCGCGCGGATCTCGCGGACCACCTCGGGCAGCACGCTCCTGGGCACCACGATGTCCTCGTTCATGCGCTGGGGGCGGATGCGGCCCAGGGCGGGGCTGACGCTGCGGCGGGCCTGCCAGAGGGCGGCGCTCTCCGCATCACTCTGAGCCCGGCGCACGGCTCCTCCGGCCTTCAGGCACGCGGCCTCCACGAGCGCCCGCTCCTCCTCCACCGTCTCCAGGTCGTCCCCGTCGGTGTCCACCAGCAGCACCGCCCCCGCCTCGCGCGGCAGGCCGATGTCGAGGAAGTCTTCCACCGCGTTCGTGCACGCCCGGTCCATGAACTCCAGCTTGCTCGGCACCGCCCCGGCGGCGATGGCGGCGCTCACCGCCTCGGCAGCCTCGCCCACCTCGGGGAAGCTCGCCATCAGGGTGCGGGTGTACCGCGGCGGCGGGGTGAGACGCAAGGTCACCTCCGTGATCAGGCCGAGCGTCCCCTCCGAGCCGATCAGGAGCCCGGCGAGGTCATAGGCGTCGCGGGTGAGTTCATGCACCTCGCCGCCCTCGTCCACGAACTCCAGCGCCTTCACGTAATCGCCCGTCACCCCGTACTTGAAGCACATCGGCCCGCCCGCGTTCTCGCCGAGGTTGCCGCCGATGGTGCTCGTGCGGAAGGAGGCCGGGTCGGGAGGGTAGATCAGGCCGTGGGGCCGCGCCTTTTCGGTCACGCTCAACGTCACCACGCCCGATTGCGCCCGCGCCTCACGCCGCTTCGGGAAGACCTCCAGCCGGGTCATGCGGGTGAAGGAGACCACCAGCGACTCGCGGAGCGGCGCCGCCCCGCCGCTCAGCCCGCTCGCGGCGCCGCGCCCGACGATGGGCACGCCCGCCGCCCGCGCTGCCCGCACCGCCGCCACCACGTCCGCCGTCGACTCGGGCAGCACGACCGCCAGGGGTACCGCGCCGAACTGAATGGCGTCGTAGCGGTAGTTCAGCCGCTCGGAGCGGGCCGAGAGTACTTTCTTCGGTCCGAGGCTGCGGGTCAGCTCGGCGGCGAGGGGATTGTCCGGCACGCCGTTCGAGCGGGGTCGAGGGGCGGGGGAACTGGGGGTAGGAGCGAGTTTTTCAGGGATCATAGGCAACCCCTCCGACCCCTTCGGGGCCACCTTCCCTTAAAAGGAAGGCATGGTGCCTGATTTTCCGGCTCCCCTCTCAGGAGACTCGTACGAGCTGCTTGCAAAGCTGTCGGCGCAGCCGACTGAGTGGTCGTCAGCGACCAGCTCACAATTCCCCCCGGTACGCCAGGTCCAGCACCTCGACCGTGTGCATCACCGGCACCCGGTCCCCCGCTCGGCGCACATGGCTCTGAATCTGGGTGTGGCAGCCGATGTTGCCGCTGGCGATGAGGTCGGGGGTGGTCGAGAGGATGTTCCTCGCCTTGCGGATGCCGAGCTGGTTCGCCAGTTCGGGCTGTTCGAGGTTGTACGTTCCCGCCGAGCCACAGCACAGGTCGCCTTCCGGCACCTCGGCCACCGTCACGCCGGGAATGGCGCGCAGCAGTTCGCGGGGGGCGGCACGGACGCCCTGCGCGTGGGCGAGGTGGCAGGCGTCGTGGTAGGCGACGGTCAGGGGGCGCGAGGTGGGCATGGGCCGCTCCAGGTCACCCTCGCGCAGGAGCCCCCCCAGGTACTCCGAGATGTCCTGCACCTTCGCCGCGAAGGCCCGCGCCCGCTCCTCGTCCGGCAGACCGTGCAGGACCACCGGGTATTCCTTGAGCCCTGCCCCGCAGCCCGCCGCGTTGGAGAGGATCGCGTCGTACTCGTCTGGATGGAAGGCGTCCAGGTTCTGACGGACCAGCCGCAGGGCCTCGTCGCGGGCGCCCGTGTGGAGGGCGGCGGCCCCGCAGCAGCCCTGCCCTTCGGGGATGACGACCTCGACGCCGTTGCGGGAGAGCACCCGCAGGGTGGCGGCGTTGAAGTTGGGCGTGAGGGCCTGCTGGGCGCACCCGGCGAGGAAGGCGACCCGGCCCCGCCTCTTGCTCTTCGCAGGGGTGAACCCGGCGTTCGGCTGCATCGCCGGGACCCGCTCCGGCAAGAGGTCCATCGGGGCGCGCAGGGCGGCGGGCAGCAGGGGGGCGAGCGGCTTAGCGTACTGGCCGATCCTCGCCGCGACGCTGAAGACCTTCGGGGCGGGAAGAATCTTGAGGATGGCCGAGCGCTTGGCCCGGTCGAGGGGGCTGCGCTGGCGCCGGGGCTCGCTCCAGCCGCGGAAGGAGGTGATGAGTTCGCCGTAGGGCACGCCGCTGGGGCAGGCGGTCACGCACGCCTGACAGCCCAGGCAGCGGTCGAGGTGGGGGGCGGCGTCTTCGAGGGGAAGCGCGCCCTCCAGCACCTCCTTCATCAGGACGATGCGCCCGCGCGGGGAATCCATCTCGTCGCCGAGCAGCGCGTAGGTCGGGCAGGCGGGCAGACAGAAGCCGCAGTGAACGCAGGCGTCGACCGCGTGCGCCATCACCTCGCCCTGTGGCCCCAGTTGAAGCACGGGAATCTCGTTGTTCACGGGCGGGCCCTCATGACAGGCAGGATAGGCGCAGGGGCACAGGACAAAAGGAAGTCATGTAGCCTGCCGCCTCGCCTCCCCCGCCGTGCCGCCCGGAGACCCCACCCGGGCCCAGCCTCACTTCAGGCTGTCCGCCGAGACGTTCTGGATGTTGGCGACCTGGGGCTGCAACACGTCGTCAAAACGCATGACCGGCAGCCGGGAGCGGGCACGCGAGGTTCCTCACCCCGGAGGCAGGCCGAAGAGGGTGGGGGGAGGGTCGGCGGGGGGGCCCAACCCGGAGACGGTGATCCCCACGAGCCGCACCCCGCGGCCCCCGATCAGCTCGGCGCTCACGAGGCGGGCGGCGGTGCGGCAAAGCGTCCCCGCGTCGCGCACGGGGTAGCCCAGGGTGACCCGCCGGGTGACGACGGCCCGGCTGTCGAACCTCAGCTTGAGGATGACCACCCGCCCCGAGAGCCCCGCCCGCACGAGCCGCGTCTCCACCGACCGGGCGAGGTCCGGCAGCACCCCGCGCACCTGCTCCGGGGTCCGCAGGTCGTCGGCGTAGGTCTCCTCCGTCCCGATGCTCACGGGCGCGCGGCCTTGCTCCACCGGGCGGTCATCCTGCCCCCGGGCGATGCGGGCGAAATGCTCGCCGACCCGCCCGAACCACGCCACGAGCTGCTCCGGCGGCACGGAGCGCAGGTCCGCTCCCGTGTGGATGCCGTGCGCGGCGAGCTTCGCGGCGGTCGCCGGGCCGATGCCGTGGAAGTCGCCGGTGGGCAGGGCCGCCAGCAGCGCGTCCGCCTCCCGGGGCAGCAGCAGGGTCAGGCCGTCGGGCTTGTTCATGCCGCTCGCCAGCTTCGCCAGGAACTTATTGACGCTCACCCCCGCCGTGGCGGTGAGTCCAGTCGCACCGTGAATCTCAGCGCGGATGCGCTGCGCGATGCGGGTGGCACTCGGCCCACCCTGAAGCGGCGCCGTCACGTCCAGGTACGCCTCGTCGAGCGACAGCGGCTCGACGAGGGGCGTGTAGGCGGCAAAAATGTCCCGCACCTGCGCGCTCACCTCGCGGTAGGCGCCCAGCCTCGGCTCCACGACGGTCAAACCGGGGCAGCGTTCGAGGGCGCGGTAGAGGGGCATGGCGCTGCGCACCCCGAACACCCGCGCCTCGTAGCTGGCGGTGAGGACCACCGAGCGCTTGCCGCCCCAGGCGACGGCGAGGGGACGCCCGCGCAGCCGCGGATCGTCGCGCCGCTCCACGGACGCGTAGAAGGCGTCCATGTCCACGTGGATGATCTTGCGTGTCGCCCCCTCCACCCCTCCAAGTGTAGGCTCAGGCTTCGAGCCCGATAAAGACGGCCTTGAGGTACTCGGCCTCGGGGAAGGTGGCGGGGTGGTCGGGCGCGTGGCGGGTCGTGGCGAGTTCGCGCCACCGCCGGCCAGTACGCTCCGCCGCCGCGCGCACCACGTCCCAGAACTCCTCCGCTCCCACGTGGGCCGAGCACGAGGCGCTGACGAGGATGCCGCCCGGCGCGAGCCGCCGCAGCCCGTCCGCCGCCAGCCTCCCGTAGGCCCGGATCGCCCCGGCCCGTTCCGCCTCCCGCCGCGCGAGGGACGGGGGATCGAGGACGATCAGGTCGAACGTGCGCCGTGTGGTGGAAAGCCACTCGAACACGTCGGCCTGCACGGTTTCGTGGTGGCAGGCGGCGACGCTCGGGTCGTCCTCGTTCAGGGCGAAGTTGCGCCGGGCGCCCTCCAGAGCGTGCGCGCTGATGTCGAGGCTCACGACCCCTTGCGCCCCACCCCGCGCCGCGTACAGCGAGAAGCCCCCGGAGAAGGAAAAGGCGTTGAGCACCCGCCTGTCCCGCGAGAGGTCCCCCACCCGGCGGCGGTTCTCGCGCTGGTCGAGGAAAAAGCCCGTCTTCTGCCCGCGCACCACGTCCGCCTCGAAGCGGAGGCCCGACTCGCGGAAGATGACCGGGCCGTCCGGCTCCTGCCCGACGAGCGTCAGGCCGTCGTGCAGGCCCACCTCCCCCGCCGCGTCCCGGGTGTTGCGGCTCAGGCGCAGGACGACCCGGAAGCCAGGGGAACGGTCCTCCAACAGCCCCAGCAACAGGGGCAGGTGCGGAAACCAGGCCGCCGTATAGAGCTTGAGGACGAGCGTGTCGGCGTACCGGTCCACCACCGCGCCGGGAAAGCCGTCCGACTCGCCGTTGACCACCCGGTAACCGTCCGTATCCGGGCCGAAGAGGGGGGCACGGCGCAGGAGGGCGGCGTCCAGCCGGGCCGCCCACCACGCCCCGTCCACGGTGACGGGCGAGCCCGCGTGCAGCACCCGCAGCCGCAGCGGCGACGCGGGATCGTACAGGCCGAGGGCGAGAAAACGGTCGCGGCGGTCGTACACGACGGCGATCTCCCCGGCCTCGCCCCCCCGGTTTTGCTCGCGCACGCTGCCCTCGTAGAGCCAGGGGTGCCCCGCGCGCAGGTGCGACTCCGCTGCCGCCGTCACGCGCAGACGCAGGCGAGGGCGGGCAGGCTTGGGGGCAGAGGCAGACATGGGGGAAGGGTAGCGCTCGCACCTGCGGGTGAGACAGATGGGCGAACTGGGCAGGCCGGATTGACGCCGCGTTCAGGTGGCTGTCAGGTTCGGAGCGCTACCGTGGACGCTGGAGGCCAGGCATGAGCGTGCGCGCGTTTCTCTACGATTCGGACGGCGAGGACCAGGAGGTGGAGCTGACCCCCGAGCGGGTCGCGGGGCTGACGG
Organism: Deinococcus planocerae; assembly: GCF_002869765.1. Classification (NCBI taxonomy): domain Bacteria; kingdom Thermotogati; phylum Deinococcota; class Deinococci; order Deinococcales; family Deinococcaceae; genus Deinococcus; species Deinococcus planocerae. Next base: position 29,414 of record NZ_PNOR01000007.1, read on the forward strand.
ACCGGCACCTGCTGTGGGTGGACGTGACGGCGCCCGGGCGGGAGGAACTGGACCGCCTCCGAACGGTGCTGGGGCTCCACCGCGAGTCGGTGCGCACGGTCCTCAACCCGGTCGGACGGCCCCGCCTGGAGAATTTCGGGCGGTACTTCCAGATCAACGTGGTCGCCGTCGAGACGGTGGCGGGCGAGCCGACCGACTACCGGGCGGTGCCGCTCGACTTTTTCTCCGGGCCCAACTACGTGGTGACGGTCCACCCGGACGAGGTGACCTTCCTGCGCGACTTCCGCGATCAGGTGCGGGGCGACTCCGACATCGGGCAACTCACGTCGGCGGCCTTCCTGGCGGCGCTCCTCGACTGGCACGTGACGAGCTACCTGCGGGTGCTCGACGACCTGGAGGGCGAGGTGGACGACCTCGACGAGGCGGTGCTGCGCAACCCCGCCGACCGCGAGTTCCTGGAAGACCTCGTGACCCTGCGCCGCCGGGTGGGCCGGCTGCGCCGCCTGCTCGCCCCCCACCGCGAGGTCTACGCCGCCCTCGCCCGCCCCGACTTCACCTTCATCGCGGAGACGGAGCTGGGCGCGCACTTCCGCACCCTCGAAGACCGCTTCGACCGGGCGCTGGACTCCATCGAGAACGCCCGCGACCTCGTGCTGGGCTCCTTCGAGCTGTACACGACCGGGACCAGCCAGCGCACGAACGATTCCGTGCGCGTCCTGACCGTGGTGACGGTGCTGCTGGGCCTCGTCGGCGCGGTGGCGGGGCTGATGGGCACCAACTTCACGGTGGAATTCTACAAGAGCGGCACCCACGGCTTCGAGTTGATGCTCGCCGCGCTCGCCGTCGCCAGCCTGCTCATCGTGTGGCACGCCCGGCGCAGCCGCTGGGTGTGATGGCGGCACCCGTGGGCTGTCCGAAAGTGGACGCCGCTCCACGCGCCCTGCTCTACCCTGAGGCCATGAGCCGCCTCCTGGCCCTCGGCCTCGCCCTGCTCCCTGCGCAGGCCGCCGCCCAGCTCCGCGCCGACCTCCAAAAGGACACGCCGCCGGGTCAGGCCACGTTGAGGGTCTACGACGGCGAAAAGTTACGATTTCAAGCCACGACCCAGGGGCTCAGCGCCGTAACGGAGAGCAAGTTCAGCGCGGACGGGCGGTGGCTGCTGAACGTGGCGAACGGGAACGGCTACGTCCAACTCTGGAACGTGGAGAAAGGCGAACGGGTGAGGACATTCAGGGGGCGTTCCTCCCGCATCTTCGGGGCCGATTTCACGCCGGACAGCCAGCGGTTGCTGCTGGATTTCAGCGGGGATACCACGCGCCCGAATCCCCAGCGCCCCGCTTACCTACCCTCACCGTCACTCTGGGACCTCGCCACCCTGGAGCGAATCGCCTTTCTCTACGACGACAAACGCGAGAGCTTCTACGACGGGGCCGTCCACTTCAGCACCAACGGGCAGAAGATGGTCTTCACCCGCAAAACGGACCATTCATCCGGTCCAACCTCTGTCTGGGACGCCCGAACGGGGCAACATTTGAGCACTGTCTCTCGCCTCCCATACCTCCCGGGAACGCCAAACCGCTGGGGGAGTGAAGGTCAGGGTGGAGCCGGAGCCGCCGACGCCCGCCTCTCCCCCGAGGGCAGCCGCGTCCTCGTCCTGTACGTGGATGGGCGACTGGCCGAGTACGACGCGAACACCGCCAAATTGCTGAGGGTGCGTGGCAAGGCGGGCGAGGCAGAGGCGCAGGCGCAGTTGGAGACCTTCGAGAAGTCAGTGCAATAAAAAAGCGGCCCCGTGAGGCCGCCTGTTTTGACCTGTCCCTCAGTCCGCCGCCTGCTCCCCCGCGCCCTCCTCCGGGAACACCTCGAGCACGCCCGCCGCGCCCATGCCGCCGCCGATGCACATGGTGATCAGCGCCTTGCCGCCGCCCCGGCGCCGCAGCTCGTAGATCGCGGTCGCCGTGAGCTTGGCGCCCGAGCAGCCCAGCGGGTGCCCCAGGGCGATGGCGCCGCCGTTCACGTTCATTTTCTCCTCGTCGAAGCCCAGCTCGCGGGCCACGGCGAGGCTCTGGGCGGCAAACGCCTCGTTCAGCTCGATCAGGTCAATGTCGTCCAGGGTCAGGCCGGTCTGGGCGAGGACCTTCGGCACCGCCCGCACGGGGCCGATACCCATCAGCTCCGGCTCCACGCCCGCCACCGCGAAGCCGAGGAACTTCGCCAGGGGTTTCACGCCGAGTTCCTGCGCCTTCTCGGCACTCATGACGAGGACGGCGGCGGCCCCGTCGCTGAAGGGGCTGGAGTTGGCCGCACTCACCGAGCCGGTCGCCTTGAAGGCCGGGCGGACCTTCGCCATGTCCTCCAGGTTGGCGTCGCGGCGAATCAGCTCGTCCTTGTCGAAGTTGAGGGTCGTGCTGGTGACCTTCGTGCCCTTCACCTTGTCCACCTGCACGGGCACGGGGATGATCTCGGCGTCGAACTTGCCGGAGTCCTGGGCTGCCGCCGCGCGCTGGTGGCTGCGGAGGGCGAAGCGGTCCTGGTCCTCGCGGCTCACGCCGTACTTGGCGGCCACGTTCTCGGCGGTCAGGCCCATGCCGATGTAGGCGCCGGGGCGCTCGTCCACGAGGTCGGGGTTGGGGCTGGGGTTGTGGCCGGTCATGGGCACCATGCTCATGCTCTCCACGCCCCCGGCCAGCATCACGTCCGCCTGCCCGGTCTGGATCGCCGCCGCCGCCATAGCAATCGTCTGGAGGCCGCTGGAGCAGAAGCGGTTGACCGTCACGCCGCCCACCGAGTCGGGCATTCCCGCCCGCAGCGCGGCCATGCGCGCCACGTTCAGGCCCTGCTCGGCCTCGGGGATGGCGCAGCCCATGTACACGTCCTCCACGATGGAGGGGTCCACACCCGCGCGCTTCACGGCTTCACTGAGCACGAGGGCGGCGAGGTCGTCGGGGCGGGTGTTGGCGAGGGTGCCTTTGACGCCGCGACCGACAGGGGTACGAACGGCAGAAACGATGACAGCATCACGCATGACTATCTCCTTGATTGACGAGGATTTTCTTGCTTTCCCATACTGCGCGAAGAGGCTCAGCCCTAACTTGTCGGAGGAAGTGACTTACAAGGGTAGTTGACGCGAGTTCCAGACTTTCGGGCAGTTGACTCGCCTGTACCATAGATTCGCGGAAGAGAACTTCAGACGAACCCTCCGCTTGAGTCTCGTAATGAAGTGCAACGAAGTCGGCGGAAACGGTAGCTTTATCTCCGTCTACCTTCAAACAGAGGTACCAGAACAACCCAAAAGACCCTTCAAAGTACACAGCTAGGCCAGACCGCATCAGGGCAGGATCGCCCTCAGATGCCGCCTCGAAAAAGCTTACTTCACGCAGTTCCTTGCAACTGAAGCCGAAACGCTCTTCGTAGGTCAGACCCTCCAACAAATCGCAGACCCTAGACCAAACATCAAATGCAGAGATGGCCCGAGAAAGCTCGCTCAACATCATGATTACCCCAACACCCGCGCCATGAACCCCTCCAGCGCCGCGTCGTACCCCGCCGGGTCGATGTTCCAACAGCGGATGTGCTTGGCTCCCTCGACCCGGTGGTACTCCACCAGATCGGGGCGGGCGGCGGCGAGGGCGTCGGCCTGCCCCACCGGAATGGTGCGGTCGCGGGTGCCGTGCCACAGGAGGATGGGCACCCGGAAGCCCGGGGCGGCCCTGATTTGGTCCACCGCGTCGAAGTCCTGGCCGCTGCGGCGGGTGACGACGTACTGCACGAAGGTCGCCACATGCCGCGCCACGAAGGGCGGCAGGCCGTACCGCCGCCCCTGCCAACGGATGGTCGCGCGCCAGTCGAGCACCGGGCAGTCGAGCATCACGCCTAGGACGGGGAGGGGGAACGGCTCGTGCTTGGGGCGCAGCACGCTCAGGACGATGTTGCCGCCCATGCTGAAGCCGTAGAGCACCGCCCGCCGGTAGCCCGCCTCCTTCGCCCACTCCAGGGCGGCGAGCACGTCCTCGGCCTCCTCGTCGCCCAGGGTGTGATAGCCGTTCCCGGAGCGCGGGGCGCCGAAGGCATTGCGGAAGGTGACGAAGAGGGAGCCTGCGCCCGTCCGCCGCAGCGCCGGGAGCATCCGCAACGCCTGCGAACGCTGCCCGCCGTGCCCGTGAACGACGATCACGATAGCGTCGCGCTCGCCCGAGACCGGCGGAATGTGCCACGCGGGCATGTCCCCCAGCGGCGTGCTGATGGCGGTGTTCTCGTACTCCACGCCCAGTTGCGCCGGGGTGCCGTTGTAGACGAAGGTGGAGACCCAGGCGAGGGCGCCATTGGGCAGCACGCCGCGCTCCTCCTGCACCTCGCGCCTCACGAGGGTTCCCGCCATCTTTGCAGAGCCTAAAATCGCATGTCCCCGGTTGGGCCGCAGGGGCACGATGCCGATGACACCACGGGAGAGCGTCTCCGGCGAGGCGGGCAGGTAGACCGAGTTGCCCCGCCGCCCCACCGGAACGAACGTCCCCTTCACCCAGCGAGTCTTGGACCGCAGGGTGATGTCGGCGCCCACGAACGTTGCCGCTCCCAACAGGGCGACATAGCCGAGAGCAGCCCAGGTGGCGACCTGGCGCTTGCGGACGTGGCGCAGACGGTCGAGGAGGCGGGGACGCTGGTTCATGGCTCAGTTCCTGAGCGGCTTGCCCGTCTTGAGCATGTGGGCGATCCGGTCCTGTGTGCCCTTCTTACCCAGCAGGGTGAGGAAGGCTTCGCGTTCAAGGTCGAGGAGGTGCCCCTCGCTGACTTTCGCGTTGCGGTTGTTGCCCGTGCCGCCGGAGAGCACGCGTGCGAGCTGGGTGCCGACCTCGGCGTCGTACTTCGTCGCGTACCCGCCTTCGGTCATGCCGTAGAGGGCGAGCTTGACGGCAGCGATGGCGGCGTCGCCCATCACCGGGATGTCCTGGCGGGGCGTGGGCTGCACGTAGCCGGGGGCGAGGGCGAGGACCTGCCGCTTGGCCTCCTCGATGATCCGGTTCTTGTTCATGACCACCGTGTCGTGGTCGCGCAGGAAGCCGAGCTTGCGGGCGTCGAGGGCGCTGGTCGAAACCTTCGCCGTGCCGATGAGTTCAAAGGCACGCTGAACGGCGGGCAGGAGGGGCTGACCCGGCTGGAGCTGGTCCGTGAAGCGCAGCAGCATTTCCTTCGTGCCGCCGCCACCGGGGATCAGGCCGACGCCGACCTCCACGAGCCCCATGTACGTCTCCGCGCTGGCGACGATACGGTCGGCGTGGATGGAGAACTCGCAGCCGCCGCCGAGCGCCAGGCCGAAGGGCGCGGCCACCGTCGGGTGCGGGCTGAAGCGCATGGAGGTCGTGACCTGCTGGAACTGCTTGATCGCGCTGTCCAGCTCGTCCCACTCCTCGGCCTGCGCCTGCGCGAGGACCAGCGGCAGGTTCGCCCCCGCGCTGAAGTTCTCGCCCTGGTTGCCGAGGACGAGACCCGCGAAGCCCATCTCCTGAACGAGCTTGTGCGCGTCCTGCACGGCGCGGAGCTGGTCTTCCCCCAGCGCGTTCATCTTCGCGTGCCACTCGACGAGCAGAACGCCGTCGCCGAGGTCCACGACGCTCGCGCCCGCCCGCTTCTTGACGAGCTTCGTGGCGTCCTTCTTCAGGTCGGTCAGAATGAAGTAGGGCGCCTCGTACTTCGTCGGCTCACCCGTCGGCGTGACCGTCTCCTCGCCCTGGTAGAAGCGTTCGCGGCCCGACTCCTTCATCGACTGGAGGAGGGGCGGGAGGGTGCGGCCCTCAGCCTCCAGGTTGGCGATCACGGTCTGGACGCCCAGGGTATCCATCGTCTCGAAGGGACCTTCCTCCCAGCCGAAGCCCCACTTCAGGGCGTTGTCGATGTCCTGAAGGCGGCCCGACACGACCCCGGCCATCTTCGCCGCGTACCAGAAGCCGTCGTTCATCACGCCGCGCAGGAAGTCGCCCTCCTTGCCTTCCGCGTTGTAGAGGGCCTTCACGCGCTGGGCGAGGGGCTGACTCTTCACCGCCTCCACGGCGGGCACGCTGACCTTGCCGCGGTCCTCGTATTCCAGCGTGTCGAGGTTCAGGCTCAGAATCTTGGTCTTGCGCCGCTCGTCCTTCGTCTTCTTGTAAAAGCCGCTGCCCGTCTTGTCGCCCAGCCACTTCTTCTCCTCCACCAGACGGCGGAAGGTATCGGTGAGGCTGAAATCTTCATCCTCCGGCGTGGCTTTCCCGAGGTCGTTGGCAACGTGGTAGATGATGTCGAGGCCGCTCAGGTCGGCGGTGCGGAAGGTCGCACTCTTGGCGCGTCCGAGGGCGGGGCCGGTGAGCTGATCCACCTCGTCCGGCGTCAGGCCCGTGCGCTCCATGTGCCTCATCGCGCGGATGATCCCGTAGACGCCAATGCGGTTGGCGACAAAGCCGGGCACGTCGTTGGCGACGACCACGCCCTTGCCGAGCGTGTGGTCCGCGAACTCGGAGAAGGTCCGCAGCACCTCCGGGTCGGTCTTCGGCGTCGGGATGACTTCGAGGAGGTGCAGGTAGCGCGGCGGGTTGAAGAAGTGCGCGCCGACAAAGCGACGCTGGAAGTCCTCGCCCCGGCCCTCGATCTGGAGGTGCATGGGAATGCCGCTGGAGTTGGAGGAGATGATCGCCGTCTTCTTCGCCACACCCTCCACCCGCGCCCACAGGTCCCGCTTGGCGTCGAGCTTCTCGATGATGGCTTCCAGAATCCAGTCGGCGTCCTTGAGCTTGCCGAGGTCGTCTTCAAGGTTGCCCGGCGTGATGAGCGCGGCGCGGGCGGGGTCCATGAAGGCGGCGGGGCTGGCCTTGAGTGCCCGCTGGATGCCCGCCTTGGCGAGGAAGTTGCGGTCGGGCTGGTCCGGCAACACGATGTCGAGCAGGGTGACGGGGATGCCCGCGTTGGCGAGCTGGGCGGCGATGGCGGCCCCCATCACGCCCGCGCCGATGACGGCGGCTTTCCGTATCTTCATGCGACCTCCGATAGCACAGAATAGATTCTTGAACTCGGTTCAAACTTTAGGGCGCGCGGGGGCGTTTTGTCCACCCGGAGCGCCACAGATGGGACGGAGTTCAGCGTGCGGCGAGCCAGGTGCGGGCGGCGGTTTCGAGGGCGGCGAAGGAGGGGAAGCCAGCGGTTCGGGCGGCAACGTCGGCCTCCCCCGTCTCCGCGAAGGCCCGGGTGAGTTGCCAGGGTCCCTCCTTGCCCCGGGTGGCCGCCAGGAACTCCACCACCCCGAGGCCCTGGCGGTAGGCGTTGTCCCAGCGGGCCTCGGGCACGTTCGGGAAGTCGGCGAGGTCAGTCAGGGGCACCCAGCCCGAGCGGGCGTAGCCGTTCACGCGGCTCTGCCACGCCCCCCAGCCCCGCTCGGAGACGAAGGCGCGGGCCGCGAAGTTCGCCAGTCCCTCGTGGAGCCACCAGGGGATGCGCTTGTCCCGGCCCGGACCCGCCGCGAGGCCGACGGCGAGGTGGGTGAACTCGTGGGTGAGCACCCGCAACGTCGCCGCCTCGACCTCCGCCGGGGTTCCACCCGGCATGACGAGCTTGATCGCCTCGCCCGGCTCGTTCCAGCCCGCGACGGGGGGCAGGGAGAGGTAGACGCTGGCGCTCAGCCGCGGGGAGTCCGGGTAGACCTTGACCACGGCGCCCTCGGGCACAGGCAGGCCCAGGACGTTCCTCACCTCCTGGGCGGCGCGGGGCAGCAGCGGGGCGAGGGGGGCGACACGCTCCGGCAGGCCCGGCACGTTCAGGGCGAGGAGGGTGCCCAGGCCCGTCTTCACCGGCGTGAACGCCTCCCCGGCATACCGCCACACCTCCCCCACCCGCACGAGTCCCACGGGCAGCGTGACGCGGCTCGGCTGTCCCTCGGCCCGGCTCTTGCCCTCCGGCACGCGCGTCCAGGCGAGGGTGAGGTTCGCGGACGCCCGCGCGCCCTCCTGCCGAACGTCGCTGAAGGTGTAAGTCACGTCCGTGGGCGTGCGGCGCGCGAGGTCCGCCGCGAAGTTCACCCCCTCCACGGTGAAGGTGCCGCCCGCAGCGAGGAGGGTGCGGTAGGCCGCGGCGTCTCCGGCACGGGCGGCCTGTTGGAGGGCCTGCGCCAACTCCCGTGGCGTGCGTTGCGCGAGGGCGGCGGGGCACAGCAGCGTCAGCCCCACGAGGAGGGCGGCACGAAAGATCATGCCCCAGCTTAGAGAGGCGGGCGGGCGGGGCGCCGGGCCCGAGCTCACCCTCCGGGCAGGAACCCCTTGACCACGAACACGACCGCGAGCCCCCCGAGCGCGGCGAGCGCGGCGACGCTGAGGCGGCGGTCCCTCCGCCACGCCCCCAGCGCCACCCACACGGCGGCGAGGACGGGGACGAGCGCCACGGCCACCACGCCGAGGAAGGCATACCCCGGCAACAGGACGCCCAGCGCGAGGAGGACTACGGCCACCCAGAAGCCCGCCGGGTAGAGCCAGGCGGGCAGGCCCGCGAGTTCGGTGTCTGACCCCCGCTCGGGTGGCGTCACCCGTTCCCCCAGTATTTCCACAGCAGTTGCCCCGCCGTGAAGATCAGGAGCAGGCTGAAAAAGAGCTTGAGCTGCGCGGCGGGAATCCGGCTTTGCAGGCTCGCCCCCGCCCGCGCCCCGATGAGCACGCCGAGCGCCACCCCCGCCGCCAGCCGCACGTCGAGCAGCCCGCCCGCCTGATAGACGAGCGCGTTGCCCACGGCGGTCAGGCCCATGATGAAGGTCGAGGTGGCGATGGCCTGCCGGATGGGCACCCCCGCGAGGAGATTGAGGACCGGCACCTGCACCGTCCCGCCGCCGATGCCCAGCAGACCGCTCATCACGCCCGCGAAGGTCATCGCCGGGGGCACGAGGCGGCTCGGTTCGCGCTCGACCTCCACCCGTTTGAGCCCCCTCAGCAGGTTGTAGGCGGAGTAGAGCAGCAGGATGGCGAACACCGTCGCTACCGCCCGCGCGGGGAGCACCAGCCCCAGGAAGCTTCCCAGCGCCCCGCCCAGGATGGTGTACGGCGAGAGGAGATACCCGGTCCGCGCCCGCACCAGCCCCTGTTTCAGGTAACTCGCCGCGCCGCTCAGGCCCACCGCGAGCACCCCGATCTGCGACACGGCGACCGCCTGCTGAATGGTGATCTCGCGCCCAAATTGCGGCAGCACGAACTCCAGCGCGGGCACGACGACCACGCCGCCGCCCAGGCCCAGGATGGCGCCCAGCACCCCGGCGAGCAGGCCAACGCCGATCACGGCGAGCATCACGAGAGGATCACGGGGAGGAGGCTAACACGGGCGGGGCGGCGGCCCATTGGGGTTCCGTTCGGAGAAGCCCCGCCTGCGTGGACCGCAGGGTGACGGCCACGCCGGGCACGGGGAGGCGGCACCCCACTCCTGCACCTCCCGGGGGTCACGGAGCGGCGACTGGAGACCGGGGGGCGGGATAGGCACGGGGGCGCGGCGGCCTCCTCACCCGCTCTACCCTGGCACCATGTACCTCCCCGCACACCACCGCATGGAGGACCAGGACGAGGGGGTGCGCTTCATGCGGGCGCACTCCTTCGCCACGCTCGTCACGGCCCCGGGCGGCGTGCCCTTCGCCACCCACCTGCCCCTGCTCGTTCAGGAGGAGGAAGGCGGGCTGTTTCTGCGCTCGCACCTCGCCCGCGCGAACCCGCAGTGGCGGCACTTCGGGCCAGAGGAGGTGCTGGTGATCTTCCAGGGACCGCACGCCCTGGTGGACCCGGCGTGGTACGCCTCGGCCCCGAACGTGCCGACCTGGAACTACGCGGTGGTCCACGCCTACGGCCACGCGCGGGTGGTGGAGGGCGAGCGGGCGCGCGCCGTCGCCTACGGGCTGGTCGAGCTGCACACGCCCGACATGCGGGCCATCCCCGAGGACTTCGAGCGCCGCCTGCTGGCCGGGGTGGTGACCTTCGAGATCGGGGTCACGCGGCTGGAGGGCAAATACAAGCTCAGCCAGAACAAGTCGGCGCAGGACGCCGAGAACGTTCGCCGTGAGCTGTCCCGCAGCGCCCGCGACCACGAGCGCGAGACCGCCGAGCTGATGCGGCCCCGCGAGTGACCCGGGTTCAGGCGTCCACCCCCACCGCCTGGGCCACGTTCCGCAGCCCGTCGCGCTCCAGCAGCCGACTCAACCCCCGGTTCATCCTCGCGGGCAACCCCGGCCCCTCGTAGATCAGCGCGGTGTAGACCTCGACGAGGCTGGCCCCGGCGCGGAGCTTGGCGTAGGCGTCCTCGGGGGTGAAGACGCCACCTACCCCGACGATGGGCACCCGCCCGCGCGTGAGGCGGTAGGCGTCCCGCACGAGGGCGGTGCTGCGCCCCGTGAGAGGCCGCCCGCTCAGCCCGCCCGCCTGCTCCCGGTGGGGGTGGGTCAGGCCGTCGCGGCTCAGCGTCGTGTTGCTGACAATTAGACCATCCGCTCCAGCCTCCACCACCGCCCCCACGCTCGCCTCGAAGTCTGCGGGGTGCAGGTCGGGGGCGAGCTTGACGAGGACCGGGGGAGCGCGGCGGGCGGTGTGGACCCGCCCTGCCTCCACTTCGATCAGCACGGCGCGCACGAGGTCCGCGAGGTCGTCCGCCGCCTGCAAGGCCCGCAGGCCCGGTGTGTTCGGGGAGCTGACGTTGACCACGAAGCCGTCGGCCACGTCGTACAGCAGGCGGACGCACGCCCGGTAGTCCTCCACCGCCCGCTCGTTCGGCGTGGTCTTGTTCCTGCCGATGTTGACCCACACGGGCGCGGAGCGGGTCGGCAGCGCGGCGAGGCGGGCGCGCAGGGCCTCCGCCCCCGCGTTGTTGAAGCCCATGCGGTTGATCAGGGCCCCGTCCTCCGGCAGGCGGAAGAGGCGGGGCCGCTCGTTGCCCGGCTGCGCGAGGGGCGTGACGGTGCCGACCTCCAGGAAGCCGAAACCCAGCGCCGAGAAGGCGGGCACGGCCTCCCCGTTCTTGTCGAGCCCCGCCGCCAGACCCACCGGGGAGGCGAAGGCCTGTCCCCACAGCGTCTGGGCGAGCCGGGGGTCGTGGGGGGCGCTCAGGCGGCGGGCGGCTTCCGGCCACGCGCGCACCCGCGACGCCACGCCCAGAGCCCGCAGGGTGAGGTGGTGGGCGTCCTCCGCGTCGAGTCGGAAGAGGGCGGGCTTGAGGCGGCGGTACATCCCCCGCAGGATACGGAGCCGGGCGGTCACCCCACACGGACTTCTGCCCCAAAGAAAAACCCCGCCGCGGGGGCGGGGCGGGAGACGCTCAGAGCCGCGAGGCGGCGAAACTCGGTTCGAGCTGCACGAGGCGGGCGTGCTCCTGGCGCTCGCTCTGCTCGATCAGGTCGGCCAGGGTCGTGCCGCCGAGCACATCGCGTAGCGCCGCGTCGACCCGGTGCCACAGGTCCACGGTGCCGCACACCGACTGGCTGCTGCACACGTGGTCCTCCTCCACGCAGGAGACGGGGGCGATGCTGCCCTCCATCGCGGTCACGACCTCGTAGGCGTTGATGGCGGCAGCCGGGCGGGCGAGGCGGTAGCCGCCGTGCGCTCCCCGCACGCTCCGGATGAAGCCCGCGCGGCGCAAGTTGGAGGCGATCTGCTCCAGGTAGTGCTGGCTGATGCCCTGGCGCTCGGAGACGTCCTTGAGCGGCACGGCGTCTCCGCCCCGCCGCCCGATCTCGATCAGGGCGCGCAGACCGTACTGTGCTTTGGTCGAGACCCACATGGGGACATTCTACCCGGAAACCCGGGTGAGGAGTAGGGAATTACCGTCAATTCGTGAAGGCCGCGTGGTGGGAGGGGCGGGCGCGGCCCGGAAACGTTCCCCGGGCAGGGTGGCGGCCCTCGCCCCTCCCCTAGAATCCGCCCCGTGAACCTCACGCTGCCCCCAGGTTTCTCCCCGGCGGACGTGCTCCTGCGGCTGCGGGCGGCGGGCGCGCCGGGGGTGGCCCTGCTGGAATCGCTCGGCCCGGTGACCTCCTTCAGCCGCTCTTGCCTCCTGAGCGCGTGGCCGGTGCAGGTCCAGCACGAGGTGCCGCAGCGCCCTGGGGGAAACGCCCTCTTCCCCGCCTGGCTGGGCGGCCTGAAGTACGAGGCGGCGCGGGCGTTCGGGCTGGGGACGCACGACCCCCAGGGCGAGCCCGGCTGGTGGGGCCTGTACCCCAGCGGCCTGGTGTGGGACCGGGGGGCGGGCACGCTGGAGGCCGTGGGCGAGGCCGGGCACGTGGACTGGGCGGCGGTGCTGTCCCGTGAGCCCGCCCCGATGCCCCCGCTCACGGTCGGCCCCTTCGGCGCGGACGACGTGGACTACCCGGCGGGCGTGCGGGCGGTGCAAGACCTCATCCGGGCGGGCGAGGTGTATCAGGTCAACCTCTCGCGCGGGGTGCGGGCGCGGGCGACGGGCGACCCCCTGGCCGCCTACCTGCGGCTGCGGGAGGTCAACCCCAGCCCCTTCATGGCCTTTCTCGACACGGGGGCCGAGGTCATTGTGTCGTGCAGCCCCGAGCGGCTGGTGGTGTGGGAGGGCGAGACCGTCTCGGCCCGGCCCATCGCGGGCACCCGGCGCCGGGGCGACACGCCGGGGGAGGACGCGGCGCTGGAGCGCGAACTTCGCGCCAGCCCCAAGGAGCGGGCCGAGCACACCATGCTCTTGGACCTCGTGCGGCACGACCTGGGGCGCGTCTCGCAGCCGGGCACGGTGCGGGTGCCCGACTTCGGGCTCGTCGAGCGCTATAGCCACGTCATGCACCTCGTCTCGGAGGTGACGGGCGCGGCAAGGCCCGGGCTGACCGTGCGGGAGTTGCTCGGCGCGACCTTCCCGGGGGGCACGATCACGGGCGCCCCCAAGGAGCGGGTGATGGAGGTGATCCGCGACCTCGAACCCGGCCCGCGCGGCTGGTACACGGGCGGCGTCGGGATCGTGAGCGGGGCGCGGGTGGACGTCAACATCCTGATCCGGACCGCCGCCTTTGTCCGGGACGGGGAGGGCTGGACCGTGCAGGTCCGCGCCGGGGGCGGCACCGTCATCGACGCCGACCCGGCGCGCGAGGCGCAGGAGACGGTGCACAAGGCGCAAGCGCTCCTGAGCGTGCTCGCGGGGGTGCCGGGTCGGCCCGCGAGGCCGCCCGCTCCCCCCGTGCCCGGCGTGGCCTGGGCGCCGCCGCCCGCCCCGCCCGCGCCCGGGCTGCGGGTGCTGCTCCTCGACAACCACGACTCCTTCACCATGAACCTCGCCCACGACCTGCTCGCGCTGGGGGCCTCGGTGGACGTGCGCTCGCCGGGCGAGACGGCAGAGAACCTGCTGGCCTCCCGCCCCGACGCCGTGCTCGTCGGGCCGGGGCCGGGGACGCCGGGCACGAGCGGCTGCACCCTCAGCCTCACGCGCGCGTGCCTGGAGCGGGGCGTGCCGCTCCTGGGCGTGTGCCTGGGGCATCAGGCGCTCGGGCAGGTCCTCGGCGGGCGGGTGGAGCGCTCGGCGCCCGTGCACGGGCGCCCCGAGGCGGTGCGGCACGGTGGCGACGGCCTCTTCGCGGGGCTGCCGGACGGGGCCGCGTTCGGGCGTTACCACTCGCTCGTCGTGCGGGGGCTGCCGGAGGAGGTCGTCACGGCGCGCAGCGCGGACGGGGAGGTCATGGCGCTCGGGGTGCCCGGCCTCCCCGCCTGGGGCGTGCAGTTTCACCCCGAGAGCGTGCTCAGCCCCGGCGGGCGGGTCCTGCTCGCCAACTGGCTGAGCCTGAGCGCGGCGGCGAAGACGTGAGACCCCTGCCCCCCGAGGTGAACCGGGCCGCGTGGCTGCTCGGCGAGACGGCCTTCACGACCCTGCGGACCCGCCACGGCTCGCCGCTGCTGTGGGGGGACCACCTCGCGCGGCTGGCGAACACCTGCGCGGCGCTGGGCCTGCCGCCTCCCGAGGACCGGCCTCCCCCCATTGGCCCCCTCCCCTGGGGCCTATTGCGCCTGACCGTCACCCCGGAGGGCACGTTCTGGTCACACCGCCCGCTCGCGCCCGGCCCGCGTCCGGCAGGGGGCGTGCGGGTGTGGCTCACCGGGCGGCGCACCCACCCCGACCTCGCCGGGCACAAGACGGGAAATTATCTTCCCTACCTCCTGGCGGGGCGGGACGCCGCACAGGCGGGGGCCTTCGAGGGCTGGCTGACGGACGCCGCCGGGTGTCTGACGGACGGGGGGCGCACCTCTCCCCTCCTCGACCTCGGCGGGCGGCTCGTCGTGCCCGCGGGCGGGTTGCCGGGCGTCACCCGCGCCGCCTTCCTGCGGGGTCAGCCCTCCGAGGAGCGGCGGGTGGGGCCGGACGAGCTGCGCGGGGTCACGCGCGCCTGGCTGTGCGGGAGCGGCGTGGGCGTGGTGCCCGTGCGCGAGGTCGCGGGGGAGGGGTGGGTGGTGGGCCTCCCCCCGGAGTGGCCCCGGACGGACGACCCGGCGCTCGTCTGGCCGGAGTAGGGCCCCACGCGGAGGGCGGCGAGGTCTCCCCCGCCGCCCGTGCCCTCTTCGCTGCTCCCTTTCTCGGGAGGTCAGTGGCCGTCTTGCCCGGCGCGCTCGCTCTGGAGGCGGCCTCCGCCCGTGGCCTCCTCGAGGCGCATCGCCCCGAAGCGGCGCATGATGCTCAGGGCCTCGTTGGCCCGCGCGCCGTCGGGATCGCGGGCGATCACGAGGACGTTCCCGGCCTTGATGCCGTTGTAGAAGCGCTCGGCCTGGGCGGGGGGCACGCCCATGCGGCGCAGGAGTTTGACGTAGTCGCCGTGGTCGCTGCCCGTTAGGGCCCCGAAGAGCCCGCCGAGGCCCGCGCCGCCGATCAACCCGAAGAGCATGGCGAGGACGCCGCCTTCCTGGTAGACGCGGGTGTCGGGGATGAGCAGCAGCAGCAGCCACACCGGAAAGGTCAGCGCCAGGCCCGCGAGGGCGCCGAGCAGGGTGCCGCGGATGACGCTGCCCGAGCCGCCGGGCGCGCCCTCCTCGGGGCTCACGCCCGTCTGCTGGGCGAGGGTGTCCTTGGTGATCGCGTCGAGCATGCTGAAGCCGAGGTGGTCACGGTCAAAGCCGCGCTCTTGCAGGGCGGCGAGGGCCACCCGCGCCTGCTGCGGCTCACGAAAGAGGGCAACGACACTTTCCATCGCTCCCGGTTCTACCACGGGTGCGGCGCGCGCGGCGAGGGACGAAAGCAACATGCCCCTCTCAGGGAACGCCCCACCCCCCGGGGGGCCGGGGTCTTTCGTCCCGCTTCCCCCGCAGGAGGTACGTTCCGCCCACCGGACGTTTTCTATACTGCCCGCATGACCGGCGTGGCGTCCCTGATCCTCCCCGGCGCGGCCTTCGAGGCGAGGCTGCGCGAGGTGCTGCGCTCGCGCGTCGAGTTCATCGAGCTGATCGGGGAAGACCTCGTCATGGCGGGCGGCAAGCGGGCGCGGCCCACCGTCACCTACCTCGCCGCGCAGGCCCTGGGAACAGGCGCCCGGCACCCCCTCTGGCCGGGCGTCACGGACCTCGCCGCGTGCGTGGAGCTGCTGCACTCGGCCTCGCTGCTGCACGACGACCTGATCGACGACGCCGACACCCGGCGCGGCCAGCAGGCGGCCTTCCGCCGCTTCGGCAACGTGGTGTCCGTGATGAGCGGCGACTTCATGCTCTCGCGGCTGCTCGTGCTGCTCGCGGGGTTGCCGGGGGGGGCGGGCCTCGTGCGGGCCTTCGGGGAGACGGCCAGCCTGGTGTGCGAGGGCGAGGTCTTGCAGTTTCAGGTCGCCGCCTACGCCGACTACTCCCTGGCGAACTACCTCGACGTGATCCACGGCAAGACGGCGGCCCTCGCCGAGCTCGCCGCGTTTTCCCCCGCCCTCGTGCTCGGCGCCCCCGACGAGCGGCGGGAGGCACTGGCGACCTTCGGGCGCGAGTACGGCCTCGCCTTTCAGATGCGCGACGACCTCCTCGACCTCGCGGGCGACGAAGGGTTGATCGGCAAGCCGGTCGGCGGCGACCTGCGCGAGGGCAAGGCCACCCTGCCCGTCCTCCTGCTGCTGGGCGGTCCCCAGCAGGAAGAGGTCCGCGACATCCTCGCCCGCCGCGCCGCCGCCCCCGGGGACGTGGCCCGCGTCCGCGACCTCGCCCTCGCCGCGGGGGCCGTGGACGCCACCCGCGAGGAGATCGGGCGCCGCGTCTCCCTCGCCGTGGGCGCCCTGGCGGCCCTGCCTCCCTCCGAGGCGCGTGAAGCCCTCGCCGCCCTCGCCCGCCACGAGACCGAGCGCGCCCGCTGACGGGGCGGCGACCCCGGGGCCTGTCCGGTCAAGTCGGACAGCGTGGAGGCGCCTCCTCTCCCCCCCGAAATCACCCGGCGGGATGGCGCCCTGAAGGAGCCGGGGCCTGCCGGGACCCGGTGCGCCCGTCAGGAGGGAGGGAGGGCTCGCATTTGCCAGGCGGCGCCCTTTTACCCCAATCGCCCCTGCACAGCGCCCGCCTGTCTATGCGTGTATCCTCGGAACGCTAGATCAATGCGGAGGAAAGCGTGATGAGGGCATCCGGACTCAACTGGCAGGGCCTGATGGAGCAACTTCAGGAGGCGCTGCCGCACTGCGAGGTGACCGACCAGTCCCTCGCCTATTTCAAATACCCGAAACGCACCGTGAGCGTGAATCTGCCGGTGCGAATGGACGACGGCACGGTGCGCGTCTTCCGGGGCTACCGCACGGTGCACTCGACCGCGCGCGGCCCCAGCATCGGCGGCGTGCGCTTCAAGGCGGGCCTGAACGCCCACGAGTGCGAGGTGCTCGCCGCGATCATGACCCTCAAGGCCACGGTGGCCGACCTGCCGCTGGGCGGGGCGAAGGGCGGGGTGGACGTGGACCCTTCTCTCCTGAGCGCCCACGAGCGCGAGGGGCTGGTCCGGCGCTACACCTCGGAACTCGTGGAGCTGATCGGCCCCACCGAGGACATCCTCGCGCCCGACGTGGGCTCGGACCCGCAGGCGATGGCGTGGATGCTCGACACCTACGGCGAGAACACGGGCTCCACCCTGAGCGGCGTGGTCGTCGGCAAGCCGATGAGCCTGGGCGGCAGCTACGGCAGCAAGGACGCCCGGGGCCGCAGCGCGGCGCTCGTCACGGGCCGGATTCTGGAGGGGCGCGGCGAGAGCCTGAGCCGGGCACGCGTGGCCGTGTACGGCTTCGGGGACGTGGGGCGCCGGGCCGCGCAGACCCTCGCCGAGCAGGGGGCCCTGGTGGTCGCCGTCTCGGACCAGCAGGGGGGGGCCTTCGCCAGCGGGGGGCTCGACCTCGAAGCGCTCTCGCGGCACCGCGAGGAGCACGGCACGGTGCAGGGCTTCGCCACCGCCATCACCGCCGGGGAGGTCGTCGAACTCGACGTGGACGTGCTGATGCTCGCCTACGACTACGGGGCCGTGAACGCGGGGAACGCCCACGCGGTTCGCGCCCGTTACGTGGTGGAGGCGACGAACCGCGCGGTGCTCCCCGAGGCCGAGCGTTTCCTGAGGGCCCAGGGCGTGACGGTCCTGCCCGATCTCGTCGCCAGCATCGGCGGGGTGATTGTGAACTACCTCGAATGGGTGCAGGACGCCTCGAACTTCTTCTGGACCGAGGACGAGATCAAGCGCGCCATCGACACGCGCGTGAACGCCGCCGTGGACCGGGTGCTCGCCTTCGCCCACACGCGCGGCGTGGACGACCTGCGCACCGCCGCCTACGCCCTGGCCCTCGGGCGGCTGCACGAGGCGAGCGTGATGCGGGGCGTGTATCCGAGAGGAGCTCAGCCGTCCGCCGTAAGGGCTCTTGCTGAGAGCTGACGGCTGATTCCTGACCGCCCTCTCCCCTTCCTGCCCCCAACCGGAGGTTCCCAATGACCGCCACGCAAGACCCCCAGAACCAGACCCCAGCTCAACCCCAGCTCGGCGGGCACACCCTGCCGAGTTACCTCGATCCGAACAACATCGGGCCGTACGAGATCTACCTCGAGCAGGTCGAGCGGGTGACCCCCTACCTCGGCAAGCTCGCGTACTGGGTCGAGACCCTGAAGCGGCCCAAGCGCATCCTCGTGGTGGACGTGCCGATCCACCTCGACGACGGGACGGTCGCGCACTTCGAGGGTTACCGGGTGCAGCACAACACCTCGCGCGGGCCCGCCAAGGGCGGCGTGCGCTTTCACCAGGACGTGACCTTATCGGAGGTCATGGCCTTATCGGCGTGGATGACGATCAAGAACGCCGCCGTCAACCTGCCCTACGGCGGGGGCAAGGGCGGCGTGCGGATCGACCCGCGCAAGTACTCGACCGGGGAACTCGAACGCCTCACCCGCCGCTACACGACCGAGATCGGGCTGGTCATCGGGCCGGAAAAGGACATCCCGGCGCCCGACGTGAACACCAACCCGCAGACGATGGCGTGGATGATGGACACCTACTCCATGAACGTGGGCCGCACGGCGACGGGCGTGGTGACGGGCAAACCCGTCTCTTTGGGCGGCTCGCTGGGCCGCGGCGACGCCACCGGGCGCGGCGTGTTCGTGACCGGGGCGGAGGCGCTCGTCAAGCTGGGAATGCCGCTGGAGGGCGCCCGGGTCGCCGTGCAGGGCTTCGGCAACGTGGGGAACGCCGCCGCGCGCATCTTTTTCGACCACGGGGCGAAGATCGTCGCCATCCAGGACGTGACGGGCACGGTCCACAGCGAGGCGGGCATCAACCCCTATGCGGCTGCCGCCCACCTCACCCGCACGGGCAAGATCACGGACCTGGAGGGCACCGAGGAGCTGGGGCGCGACGAGTTCTGGAGCGTGGACTGCGACGTGCTGATCCCCGCGGCGCTGGAAAAGCAGATCACGGCGGAGAACGCGGGCCGGATCAGGGCGAAACTGATCGTCGAGGGGGCGAACGGCCCGACGACCCCCGCCGCCGACGACCTGCTCCGTGAGCGCGGGGTGACCGTCGTGCCCGACGTGCTGGCGAACGCGGGCGGCGTGACGGTGAGCTACTTCGAGTGGGTGCAGGACTTCTCCTCCTTCTTCTGGACGGAAGACGAGATCAACGCCCGGCTCGACCGGATCATGCGTGAGGCGTTCCTGGGTCTATGGGACGTCAAGGAGCGCCACGGCGTCACCTTGCGGACCGCCGCCTACATTGTGGCCTGCACGCGGGTGCTGGAGGCGCGGGCGCTGCGGGGGCTGTACCCGTAAGGTGGTCCGCGATCAGCAGGAAAGAAGGCCTCGGCAGGTGCCGGGGCTTTTTTGTGGTGTCTCCCCCCTCGGCGGGCGCCCCACCTCGCCCCGGCTGACCGCTGAAAGCCGACCGCATTACAATGCCCCCCATGTCCGACCTCTTGAGCGGGTGGCACCCGGCCCCGGCGGGGTTCAAGCACGTGGTGAGCGTGTCGCTGGGAAACAGCAAGCGCAACGCCCGCGAGGAGATGAGCGTGCTGGGCCAGCCCTTCGTCCTGGAGCGCATCGGCACCGACGGGGACGCGAGGAGGGCGGCGGCCCTCTTCCAGGCGCTCGACGGGCGGGTGGACGCCTTCGGGCTGGGGGGGGCGGACCTGTACGTGATCGCGGACGGGCGGCGCTACACCTTCGGCAACGTCCGCAAGCTCGTCTCACACGCCAAGATCACGCCCGTGCTCGACGGCAGCGGCCTGAAGAACACCCTCGAACGTGACGCGGTGGCGCAGCTCGACCCCGTGCTGAACTGGCGGACCAGGCGGGTCCTGATGGTCTCCGCGGTGGACCGTTTCGGCATGGCGGAGGCGCTCTCGGAGCACGGGGCGGACGTGGTGTACGGCGACATCGTGTTCGGGCTGAACCTGAACGTGCCGCTGCGGTCTATCGGGGCCCTGCGCCGGGTGGCCCGCCTCGCCCTGCCCGCGATCACCAAGCTGCCGCAGGACTGGTTTTATCCCACGGGCGACAAGCAGGAGACGAGCGTGGAGGGCCAGGGCACCCGCCTCTACGCCTGGGCCGACGTGATCGCCGGGGACACCCACTACGCCAAGCGCTACGCCCCGCGCGACCTGATCGGCAAGACGATCCTCACCCAGACGATCACCGAGGCTGACCGCGCGTGGATGAAAGAGCGCGGCGTCGCCCGACTGATCACGACTACCCCGCGCATCGGGAGCCGCAACTTCGCCACCAACGTCCTCGAAGCCTTCTTCGTGGCCCTCAGCGGCAAACGCGAGGCGCTGAGCGAGGAGGAATACCTGCGCTTCGTCCGCGAGGTGGGCTTCAGGCCGGAGATCAACGAGCTGGGGTGAGCGGGGAATGGACTGCATAGGGTTGACTCATACCGCATCACGCGCTATCTTATTTCCATCACCGCCCAAGAGGGCGGATTTTTATTGCCCCGTGCCGCCCTCCTCCTCCCGGAGCCACCCGCGCCACTCCCCGGGGGCGTCCACCGCGAAGCGCAGGAGGTGCCCGAGGACACTGCCGGGCCGGGCGTCCCACAGCTCGTCGGGCGTGGGCTCGTCGTTCAGATGGTCGAAGGCCATGCCCAGGTACACCTCCAGGATGCGGCCCTCCGCCCCCTCGCCGAGCAGGGCGGGCGCCACTTCGTGGTAAGCGTCCAACGCGTGCGCGGCGGCGTGGGGCGGCAGGGCGGGAAAGTCGAGGGCGGGGTCGGCCCACCCGGCGTCTCCCCAATCGATGAGCGCGGCGAGCGAGCCGTCCGGGTGGACGAGCAGGTTGCCGGGCTGCGCGTCCCCGTGGAGGAAGCGGGGGGCGGGCCGGGGCAGCGCGGCGGTGCGGGTCAGGAGCCGGACGGCCCAGTCGGCGGTCAGGCGGTCGATGCGCCCGGCGGTGGCGGCGGACTCCACCCCCTCCCGCGCGTCGGGCAGGTCCCAGATTTCGGGCCAGCCGCGCGGGTCGGGCACGTCGGTGACGCTCAGGTGCAGGCGGGCGAGTTCGCGCTCGGTCTCGCGGGCGGCGCGGACAGAGCGGGGGTCGGCCACGTCCCAGCCGGTGCCGTGCAGGCTGGGGGCGTTCACGCGGGCGTAGACGGTGACGGGTGCGTCCACCACCTCCCGGCTGTCGTCGAAGGCGAGGAGGGGCGGGGTGCGGATTCCGGCGCCCAGCGCGGCGGGCACGGCGACGGCCTCGGTGCGGGCGTCCTCCTCGCCCGTCTCGTCCCCCGGCACGGCGACGCGCAACACGACCTCGCCGTCGGCGTAGGCCCGGTTCACGATGCCCGCGCTGGGCAGTCTTTCGAGGGGGCCGCGCAGCCCGTGTTGGCGCGCGAGGGCGGCGAGTTCGGCGGGGGTCAGGTCGGGGAGTCCGGTCACGTCCCAGTCTCCCCTGCACAGGGGACGGAAGGCGTCCGTCATCCGGCGGGTACACTCGCCCCCATGCAGGCGCTTGTGGAGGCGATTCGGGAGCAGGGGCGGATACTGCCGGGCGGGATTCTCAAGGTGGACGGGCTGGTGAACCACCAGCTTCTGCCGGGGCTCACCCGCGAGATGGGCGAGCGGTTCGCGGCGGGCTTCGCGCCCCTCGCGCCCAACAAGGTCGTCACCATCGAGGTGAGCGGCATCGCCCCCGCGCTGGCGACGGCCCTCGTGCTGGGGGTGCCGCTGGTGTACGCCCGCAAGAAAAGGCCCGTCACCATGCACGAGGTCGCCTACACGGCGCAGTCGGTCAGCCGCACCAAGGGGGGCGTGGTGGACCTTTTCGTGAGCAGCGAGTTCCTGGGCGCGGGGGACCGGGTGGTCGTCGTGGACGACTTCCTGGCCTCGGGCGGGACGCTGCGGGCGCTCTCGCGCATCATCGCGGCGAGCGGGGCCGAACTCCTCGCTCTGGGCTGCGTGATCGAGAAGGGCTTCGAGGAGGGCCGGGACAAGCTCGCCGACCTGGGGGTGCCGATCCTGACGCTGGCGAACATCGTGCGGATGAGCGAGAAAGAGGGCGTGGTGGTGGAGGCGGGGGGCTGGGGCGAGGCGCCGACCCTCGGGCGGGAGGTGCCGTCCACCCACTCCTAGGGGGAGGCCGGGGGGGGCTCCCTGGCGCGGGCGGAGCAGCTCCTCACGCATTCCCTTTCCGGCGTCACAGGACCGATAAGCAGCCCCAAGGATGAGCCTTCCTGAAGCGCCCCCTCAGATGCGGGCCGGGGGCGGTCTCTAGGCTGGACCAAAGGAGTGCCCCCGTGACCCAACCTGACCCCCGCTCGGCCCTGATTCCCGACCAGAGTGCGCGCGTGAACGTGGCGACCTACCCCACCTACCTCGAAGCGCAGCGGGCCGTCGACTACCTCAGCGACCAGCGGTTTCCGGTCGAGCGCACCGCCATCGTGGGCGAGGGCCTGAGGACCATCGAGCAGGTCACGGGCCGCCTCGACTGGGGCCGCGCGGCGAGCCTGGGCTTCGGGCAGGGGCTCTTTATCGGCCTCTTCATCGGCCTGCTCTTCGGGCTGCTGGGGCTGGGCGGCGGGAACTTGCTGTACGCGGTCGCCTACGGCATGGTGCTGGGCGCGATCACCGGGTTGATCTGGGGCCTGATCGGCTACGCCGTCACGGGCGGGCGGCGCGACTTCACCTCGGTGGGCGGAATGCGCGCCGAGCGCTACGTCATCCTCGCCGACGCCGAGGTTGCCGAGCGGGCGCGCACTCTGCTGGGCGGCCTGCCTTCTTCCTGAATTTCCGGTCTCGCTCCTGCGCCCCCGCCTGCCGCGCGGGGGTGTCTCCTGTCCGGGAACGCGGTCCAGCCGGGCGCCCGCCCCGCTAGCATGGCCCCATGACACAACCCGGGCTGGAATTGCAGGAGCTGATCGCCGCGATGGAGCAACGCCGCGCGAGGGTGGAATCGGGCGGCGGCCCCGAGCGCCAGAAGAAGCAGCGTGAGGGCGGCAAGCTCACCGCCCGCGAGCGCATCGAGCGCCTGCTCGACCCCGGCTCCTTTCTCGAACTCTCCACCTTCGTCGAGCACGGTCACAACCGACTGATGGCGGGCGTCGAGGCCCCCGGCGAGGGGGTGGTGACCGGGCGCGGCACGGTCGACGGGCGGCAGGTCTTCGTCTTCAGCCAGGATTTCACGGTGCTCGGCGGCTCGCTGGGCAAGATGAACGCCTCCAAGGTCACCAAGGTGATGGACCTCGCCGCCAAGACGGGCTGCCCGGTCATCGGCCTGAACGACTCGGCGGGCGCTCGGATTCAGGAGGGAGTGGACTCCCTCTCCGGCTACGGCGAGATCTTCTACCGCAACGCGATCTACTCGGGCGCCGTGCCGCAGATCAGCGCGATCCTGGGGCCCTGCGCGGGCGGCGCGGTGTACTCCCCCGCCCTGACCGACTTCATCCTGATGAGCCGGGGCAGCTCGTACATGTTCATCACCGGGCCGGAGGTCATCAAGTCGGTCACCCGCGAGGACGTGACCTTCGACCAGCTCGGCGGGGCGGACGTGCACACCCGCCGCTCGGGGGTGGCCCACCTCGAATACGACGGGGACGAGGCGGTCATTGACGGTATCCGCGAGCTGCTCTCGTACCTGCCCCAGAACGCCCGCGAGCAGCCGCCCGTGCGCGAGTGCCATGACCCCGTGGACCGCCGCACCGACCGCCTCCTCGACCTCGTGACCCCCGATCAGCGCAAGCCGTACGCGATGCATGACGTGATTCACGAACTCGTGGACGACGGAACCTTCCTCGAAATCCAGCCGGGCTGGGCCAGGAACATCCTCTGCGGCTTCGCGCGGCTGAACGGGCAGAGCGTGGGCATCGTGGCGAACAATCCCAAGGTGATGGCGGGGACGCTGAACATCGACGCTTCGGACAAGGCGGCGCGCTTCATCCGCACCTGCGACTGCTACAACGTGCCGATCCTGACGCTGGTGGACGTGACGGGCTTCCTGCCGGGGGTGGCGCAGGAGCACGCCGGAATCATCCGGCACGGGGCGAAGATGCTCTACGCCTACGCGGAGGCGACCGTCCCCAAGATCACCCTGATCACCCGCAAGAGCTACGGCGGGGCGTATCTCGCCATGAACAGCCGCGACATGGGCGCCGACGTGGTGTACGCCTGGCCCACCGCCGCCGTCGCCGTCATGGGTGCCGAGGGGGCCGCCAACATCGTCTACCGCCGCGACATCCAGAACTCCGAGAACCCGGAGGCCACCCGCGCCGAGAAGATCGCCCAGTACAAGGAGACCTTCGACAACCCCTACGTGGCCGCTGCCAAGGGCTACATCGACGACGTGATTCCGATGGAGGACACCCGCGCCCGTCTGATCCAGACCTTCGCCATGCTGCGCGACAAGGCGGAGACGAGGCCGTACAAGAAGCACGGGAACATGCCGCTGTAAGCGAGCGAGGTGTGCGTATGGTCAGGAGGACGAACAGCCGCGTAACCCTCGTTGTCACATTTGTACAAAACGTTGGAACTCTATCCTTAACTCGCTGAGCGTAACAAGGCGTTTGGCAAGGCGGAGACCCTACCCGCTTTCATATGGATGGCAATTTTTGGAAGGCTGAACATGACAACGAAACTGAGGTCCTCATCACGAAAGGAGACCACCCCGACCCTGAGCGCCTCGGAGGCCCGCAGCAACTTCAATGACCTCGTGAACCGCGTGCAGTACGGTGGCGAGCGCGTCACGGTGACCCGGCAGGGCAAGCCTGCGGCGGTCATGATCAGTGTGGCGGACCTGGAGTTGCTGGAGCGGCTGGAGGATCGCCTGTGGGGTGACCTCGCCCTTGAACGACTCGAAGAGGAAAAGCGGAGCGGCACCGCAAGAATCGACTGGCAGGACCTCAAGCGAGACCTCGGCCTCTGAGAGACACGAGCCAGCAGCCACAGCACGCGATATTCGGGTCGAACTGACCCGGGCGGCTGAAAAAGACCTGCGGGACATCGGCAACCGCAAACATCTGGGCCAGATCGCCCGCAAGCTCGACGCTCTCTCGGTCGATCCCAAGCCACACGACGCGCGGCCTCTCCAGGGCGAGGCGTACCGGGCGAACGGCTGGAACTTCTTTCGCGTCGACGTGGGCGAGTACCGTATCGTTTACGATCTGGACGAGTCCGGTGAGCTTCTCACCATCGTGACCATAACGGTCATCGGGCGACGCAACGACGACGCCGTGTACCGACTGCTCGGGCGGCGCCACGGCTAGAACGTCAGCCGCACCAAACCCTTCCTCTCGATCAGCCCCCCTCGTCCAGGTTCCCGATCACCTGCCGCAGCAGTCCGAGCAGCTCGCGAACCTGCCGGTCGCTGAGCCCTACCCGTTTGCCGATGAGGTGGGGCACGTTGGCGGTCTGCTCGCGCAGGGCCCGGCCCTGGGGGGTCAGCGTGACTTCCAGCTCGCGCTCGTCGCTGGCGCGGCGGTGACGCTTGAGGTGCCCGGCGGCCTCCAGACGCTTGAGGAGGGGCGAGAGGGTGCCCGAATCCAGGTGCAGCCACTCGCCGAGCGCCTTGACGGTGGGGGGCTGGGGGGCATTCCAGAGGGCCAGCATCACGAGGTACTGCGGGTAGGTCAGGCCCAGCGGTTCGAGGAGGGGACGGTACGCCATCACCATGCTCCGCGACGCCACGTAGAGGTTGAAGCACAGCATGGTGTCGAGGTCGTGGATGGGGGGTTCGGGGGTCTGCGTCATGGCGGTGCGTCCGGGGCCTCCGGCTTTCAGTATGAGGGGTGTTGATCCGGTGTCATTGAGCGGGGAATGAAGCCGGACCCGGCCTCAGGAAGGCCAGCTTAGCGTGCCCGCTCCCGCCCCGTGGGCTCAGGAGCCCGGACGCCCGCGGCCTTCCCGGGGCTCCCTCCGCTCCGCCCACCCCAGCGCGACCCCGGCGAGCACGAGCAGTGCGGGCACGACCGCCTGGGCGAGGAAGAGCGAGGACGCGTCCGCCAGGGCCCCGAGCGCGAAGGGGGCTGTCAGGATGGCGAGGCCCGAGGCCAGCGCCGCCCGCGCGCTCGCCACGTCCTCGCGGCCCGGCGCCGTGCCCACCGCCAGCGAGAGCATCGCCGGGTAGAGGTTCGCCACACCGAGCCCGGTCACGAACAGGCCCACGATCCGCACGGCGGCCCCCGGGGCGAGCCAGTAGACCAGGAAGCCCGGCAGCGCGACGAGCAGGGAAAGGCCCACCACCCGCCGGGCGGGAAACCGCGCGAGCAGCGCCCCGCCCGCCAGCCTCCCCAGCAGCATCGCCAGCAGGAAAGCGCTCACCGCCGTGGCCGCCGCCGCCCGCCCGAGCCCCCCCACGCCCCGCAGGAAGTCCGCCGCCCAGAAGGCCACCCCGAACTCCACCGCCACCACGAGCAGCAGCACGGCCCAGCAGCGCCAGTAGCGGGCGGGCAGGGCTTCTCGGGAGGTGGGGCCCGGTCCGGCTCCTCCGGCCAACGTCACCCGTCGAAAGACGGCGGCCAGCAGGGCCAGCCCCCCCGCCGCGAACCACAGCACGCCCGGCCAGCCCAGCCCGGCGGCGACCATCCCCCCGACGGCCAGGGGCGCGAGCACGCTGCACACGCTCGCCACGGCGTTGGCCTCCGCGAAGGCCTGGGGCCGCCTCTCGCCGTGCCGCCGCGCGAGGACCGCCGACACCTGCACCAGCGTCAGCGACCCCAGCGCGCCCATCACGAGCGCCCCGAGCACGCTGAGGGGAAAGGTCGGAGCGACCGCGATCAAGCCCCCGCCCGCCGCCACCCCCGCCGCGCCGCCCCACAGCACGGCCCCCTCCCCGAAGCGGCGCCCCAGCCGGTCGGCGGTCACGCTGGCGATCAGGGAGCCCACCGCAAAGGCGCTCGTGTGCCCGCTCGCCTGCGCGTAGCTCAGGCCGAGCTTCTCGCGCAAGAAGGGCAGCAGCGGCCCCAGGGCATTTAGGAGAAAGGCGAAATACCCCAGCAGCAGGTAGGTGACCCAGGTCGCCCGGTCACGCTCGAAACCGGGCCCCACCCGCGCCGCCGTCACGGGGAGAGGCGCCGGGGGGAGGGCGAGGAGCGGGGCCGGGGGGGCGGTCGTCGCATGGGGGTGGGTCCTTATCAGAGGCCGGGCGCCTGGGTCGCCCCCGCCAGCAGGCTGAACGTTACCACCGTCCCCGCGTGGACGCTCAGGGGACGGTGGTCCGGCAGGCTGGCCCGCAAGCCTCCACCCAGGGCGTGCGCCGTGTCCAGGAGCGGCGCGTCGGCGGCGGGGTCGAGGGTGCCCCAGAGGTGGGCCACCCCACCCCCGCCGGGGCCCGCCCGCCACAGCAGCGCCCCGACTTCCTCCGAACCCGCGTAGGCGAGCAGCAGCGTCACGTCCCGCTCCCCCTCCAGCCGGGCCGCGAGGTGGCGCGACAGTGCGGGGGCCCACTCCGGCGTCCCGTGCGCCTCGGCCAGCGTCGCCGCCCAGACGGGCAGGTGGAGGCGCCCCACCTGCTCTACCCGGATCACCCCCGGGGCCCCGGTGGGGTGGTACTCGCCCACCCGCACGGCGGCCACCTCCTCGCCCGGTGCGCTCTCCCCCGCGCTCGCCACCAGGGCGGGCATCTCCTGCGCGTGGTGCCAGGCGCGGACGAGGGGAAGACGGTCCGCGTTCCCGTCGGGCAGGTAGGTCGCGTTCAGCGCGAGGACGTTCACCCCCGGCGTGTGCAGCGTCACCGCCCCCCGGAAGTCGCGGCGGATCGTCGAGAGCGGCTCGAAATAGGCGACGAGTTCGGCCAGGGCGGGCGGCAGGCTCATGGGAGGCAGCCTAGCGGGTGGGCAAGCGAAAAGCCGCCTCCACGGGGGAAGGCGGCTGATGTGGTGACCCCAACGGGACTTGAACCCGTGTCTGCGCCTTGAGAGGGCGCTGTCCTGACCGCTAGACGATGGGGCCGTCTCCGTGGTGCATAGCCCGCCCGGTGGGGCGGTGTCAGGCGCGAAGAGAGATTCTAGCAGGCCTGGCAGGGAAGTCAAGGAGGAACGGGGCCTATCACTCCAGGTCGTCGTAGTGGTGGAGCAGCGCCGCGTCGGGGTCGCCCCCCGCGTGGTGATGCCGGGCGACGAGGCGGGCGACGCGGGGCCGCGCTCCCGCCCGGGCGAGGAGTTCGGCGCCGAGTTCGGGGTGATAGGCGCGGACCGAGAGGGGCCCGAGGGGCACGAGCCGCGCGAGGCGGCCCGGCACCAGCCCCACCAGGACCCGCTCGAACACCCGGTACGGGCGGATGCTCTTGCCGCAGTCGTGGAGCAGGGCGGCGGCGACGAGTTCGGGCGCGGCGCGCGGGTGGTCGCGCAGGAGGTGGCGGGTCACCCGGCAGGCGTGCTCACGGTCGCGCGGGTCCATGCCCAGGTACACGCGCCGCTCGGCGGGGGTGAGGTAGGGGGCCGCCCATACATCGTCGGGGCGGGCGTGGGATGGGCTCAGGCTGCGGGTCAGGCGCCCTACCTTTCCCACGTACCCCCGGACCTTGCGGCTCAGACGGGCGGGCATGGGGGGAGGAGCGATGAGGGGACGGGCGGGAGGGCGCACCCCCCGGCACCCGTCCCCCTCCGGCCCCGGCTCAGTCGTCCGCCGCCACGGTTTCCGACTCGATCTCCAGCGCGGCGAGGGCCCGCTCGGCGCTCATCGCGGCCCGGGTCCCGGCGCCCACGCTGGTGGCGAGCTGGCGGTACACGTAGTCCGACACGTCACCCGCCGCGAAGAGCAGGGGCACGCTGGTGTAGATCTCGTCCGTCACCTCGACGTAGCCGTCCTCGCGCAGTTTGACGGTGCCCTGCACGAAGTCGGTGTTCGGCACGTGCCCGATAAAGATGAACACGCCGTCGGTGGGCATCTCCTGCACCTCGCCCGTCTTGAGGTTCCTCAGCCGCACGCCCGTCACGCTGTCCTCGCCCTGGATCTCCTCGACCGCCGTGTCCCAGATGAACTTCATCTTGGGGCTGGCGAACGCCCGGGCCTGGGCGACCTTGTTCGCTCTCAGGGTGTCCCGGCGGTGAATCAGGGTGACCTCCTCGGCGAACTTGGTCAGGAAGAGGCCCTCCTCGACCGCCGCGTCGCCGCCGCCGATCACGACGACCTTCTTGCCGCGGTAGAAGAAGCCGTCGCAGGTGGCGCAGGTGCTCACGCCCTTGCCCCAGAAGTGCTCCTCGCCGGGGACGTTAAGCCGCTTGGGGTTGGCCCCGGTGGCGAGGATCACGCTGCGGGCGCGGTAGGTGCCGCCGTAGCCCCGCACCGTGAAGGTGTGGCCGTGCTCGCCGGGGGTAGCCTCGATGGCCTCCACCTCCTCCATCTCGATGCGCGCGCCGAACTTCTCGGCCTGCTGCACCATCCGCTGCGAGAGTTCCATCCCGCTGATGGGCTCGGGAAAGCCGGGGTAGTTCTCCACGTCCTCGGTCTGCGCGATCTGGCCGCCGGGCAGGCCCTTTTCGAGAACCAGGGTCTTCAGGTTGGCGCGGCCCGTGTAGATGGCCGCCGTCAGCCCGGCGGGACCGCCGCCGACAATCACCACGTCGTAGTCCTGGGGGGCACTCGTCATCCAAAAAGCGTACCACCGGCCACCTTTCGGGAAGGTCAGCCGGGCACACTTTACTTTTCAAAGCACTTTGCAACGCCCACATCCAGGTCTGGCGGGGCGCACTCTTCCGGCGACAGGCTCAGACAGCAACACACCCCCGCACTCGGCGAGGGTGTCATGTTGGCTGGGGCACAAGGACTCGAACCTTGATTAACGGTGCCAGAAACCGTCGTCCTGCCATTAGACGATGCCCCACCACCTGCTCTGGCCGCCCACCGCTGAGTGCATGGTGAGCGTGAGGGAGTATAGCCGCCCCTCCGCCGGGCGTCAACCGCCGGGCACAGGGCTCAGCGGCGCGGCGCGGCGGCGAAAGCGGCTAAACATCGAATAGACCGCGTATAGCGCGCCCACGTCGCGCTTGCCCCCCCCGGATGGGCGGTGCTAGAGTGTGGTGTTGCCGCGCTTAAGCGCAGGTACAGGGACAGGGCGCCGGGCGCGTGAAGTGCCGGGAGCCCAGGAGGACAGGAGTTCATGGAAGACCAGACCCAGACCCCCGCCATGGAAGGCGGGACCATTCAGCCCACGCCGGGCACCGAGCAGACGGGCGCGGAGCAGACGAGCACCGGCCAGACGGAGACCCCGACCACGGAGACGAGCAGCGCTCCGGCGGCTCAGGCGACCCCGGCCCAGGCGAGCCCCACGTCGGCCAGCACCGACGACCGCGACTACCCCGCGATGACGATGGAGGACGTGCTCGCCAGCGAGGCGACCGAACACCAGGCCGTGTCACGCGGCGACATCGTGGACGGCACGGTCGTGTTCATCGGCCAGGAGGGCATCGCCGTGGACGTCGGCGCGAAGGTGGAGGGCACCATTCCCCTCAACCAGATCGCCGAGGAGCCCGTGACCCTCGAAGAAGCCCAGGGGATGTACAAGCCCGGCGACAAGATCGAGGCGTACGTCGTGCGGGTGGACCTCGCCAACAGCCAGATCGTCTTGTCCAAGAAGCGGGCCGATCAGGACAAGGGCTGGCGCGTGCTCGAGCGGATGCAGGAGCGCGACGAGGCCTTCGAGGTCGAGGTGCTTGAGAAGGTGCGCGGCGGGCTCGTCGCGCAGGTCGAGGGCATTCGGGCCTTCCTCCCGGCCTCGCAGGTGGACACCCGGCGGGTGAACGACCTCGACCCCTATGTCGGCAAGCCCCTGATGGTCAAGTTGATCGAGCTCAACCGCAAGCGCAACCGGGTGATCATCAGCCACCGCGCGATCATGGAGGCCCAGAAGGCCCAGGCGCGCGAGCAGACCATCGGCAAGCTGGTGCCCGGCGCGACCTTTGAGGGCGAGGTCGTCGAGATCACCGACTTCGGCGTCTTCGTGAACCTGGGCGGGATCGACGGGCTGGTGCACCGCAGCGAGCTGACCTACGGGCGCTTCAACCACCCCCGCGACGTGGTGAAGGTGGGCGACAAGGTGCAGGTGCAGGTCATCGACGTGGACGAGGGGCGCGAGCGCATCAACCTCTCGATGAAGTCACTGACCGAGGACCCCTGGCAGGGTGCGGTGGAGAAGTACCACATCGGCCAGCGGGTGCGCGGCAAGGTTACCAACCTCACTAACTTCGGGGCGTTCGTGGAGCTCGAGCCCGGCCTGGAGGGGCTGGTACACGTCAGCGAGATGAGCTGGACGAAGCGCGTGCGTCACCCCAACGAGGTGCTCAAGGAGGGCGACGAGGTAGAGGCCGTGATCCTGCGGATCGATCCCAAGGAGCGCCGGATCAGCCTCGGAATTCGTCAGACGACGGACGATCCGTGGAGCGCGCTGCCCGACCGTTACCCGCCCGGCACGCCCGTCAAGGGCAAGATCACCGGCATGACCGACTTCGGCGTTTTCATGGAGATCGAAGAAGGCATCGAGGGCCTGATCCACATCAGCGAACTCGATACCCAGCGGGTGAACAACCCCGCCGACCTCTTCAAGAAGGGCGACGAGATCGAGGCCGTGATCTTGAACATCGACCCCGTGGAGCAGCGCGCGAGCCTCTCGCGGCGCCGGGCGCTCGGCGGTGGAGGCGGCCCCGTGCGCGATTTTGTCAGCCAGGGCGGCGGCTCGCGCAGCGACCGGTACAGCGGGGGCGGCCAGGGCGGCAACCGTGGCGGCGGTGGCGGGCGCGGCGGACGTGGCGGCGGCGCCGACTACACCTTCAACGCGAAGGACGCTTCTCAAGGCGGCGGCAAGATCAGCACGAAGCTGGGCGACGTGTACGCCGACCTCTTCGCGCAGTTCGGTCTCGGCGGCGACAAGAAGGACGACGCCAAGACCGAGGGCGGCCAGGACGAGAAGCAGGGCGAATAAGCCTCTAGAGATCAAGACCCGCTGGGAGCGATCCCGGTGGGTTTTGCCCTGCCGTTCAGGGCAGCGGCCAGCGCACGGTGCCGAGACGGTCGGTGCGCCACACGCGGGCGCCGACCTCCCCGGCGCGGGAGAGCACGTCCGGGTGCGGGTGGCCGTAGGTGTTGCGGCCCACGCTGATCAGCACGTCGGCGGGGGTGCTCTCCCGCAGGATCGCCGTGCCCGTGCTGTGGCGGCTGCCGTGGTGCGCGGCCTTGAGCAGGTCGAGGTCACCCACGCCCAGCCGCGCCTCAACGGGGGCGGGCAGGTCGCCGAGCAGGGCAGCGCGGAAGCCGCGCGACTCGACCCGCAGGGCGACGCTGTTCTCGTTGTCCTTGGGGCTCCACCCCTGCCCGGCGGGCCACAGGACGGTCAGGGTGACGCCGCTCGCCGTGACCGTATCGCCGCGCCGGACCTCGCGCACGGGCACGCCCTCCTCGCGGGCGACGGTGAGCAGGGTGGTCAGCACCGGGTCGTCCGTCTTGCGCTGCCCGATCCAGAGTTCACCGACAGGGAGGGCGCGCAGCACGCTGGACAGCCCCTCGACATGGTCCGTGTCGGCGTGGGTGGCGACCACCGCCGACAAACTCCTCACCCCCAGGGCGCGCAGGGCGGGGACGACCGTCCGCCCGCCCACGTCGTAGTCACTGCCCACCGAGCCGCCGCCGTCCACGAGGACCGTCAGGCCGGGAGCGCGCACGAGCGTGCTGTCGCCCTGGCCGACATCGAGGAAGACCAGCTCCCGCGCGGGTTTCAGCAGGCCGGGCAGCACGGTGAGGAGGGCGCAGGCGAGGAGCGTGCCGAGGGCCACAGGAGCACGGAGGCGGCCCCGCAGCCACAGCACCCCCGCGAGGGCCGTGACGGTGTAGGCGACCACGCCCGCGGGGCCGACCTCGCCCCAGGTCAGCACCGGTGCCCGCCCGAACACCTCGACCACGCCGAGCAGCGCCGCCGCAAGGAGACCGTTGAGCCAATTCACCGCCACGGCGAGCGGACCGAGCAGCCCCGCCACGAAGCCCAGGGGCACGAGCGCGGCCATGATCACCCCGGCGATCAGGTTGGCGGGCAGGCCCACGAGGGGCAGTTGCCCGAAGTTCCCCGCAATGACGGGCAGGGTGGCGAGTTCGGCGAGCACCGTGGCGACGAGGGCAAGGCGCAGCCACAGCGGCCAGCGCCCCGGGAGCCGCGCCGCCGCCTGCCCGGAGAGGGTGAGTCCCAAGACGGCCAGGAAGGAGAGCTGGAACCCCACGTCGAGCAGCCACAGCGGAAAGGGCAGCAGGCAGAGGGTGGCGGCGAGGGCGATGACGCCGTAGGGATCAGGCCGCCCGCGCCCGATGGCGTACCCGAGGAGCACCGCGCCGCCCATCAGCACCGCCCGGAAGATGCTGGGGGACACGCCGACGAGCAGCAGGTACGGCCCCAGGAAGAGGAGCGCCCCCGCGTACCGCCACCCCAGCGGCACCCGCAGCCACATCAGCAGCCAGATCACGGCGCCCGTCAGCAGGGCGACGTTCTGGCCGCTCAGCGCCATCAGGTGCGAGAGGCCCGAGCGGGCGAAGGCGTCGCGCACCGAGTACCCTGCCCCGAAGTCCTCGCGCCCGATGTCGCCCCGGTCGCCGAGTTCGACGGCCTGCATCAGGGCCGCCTCCCGCTGGCCCAGCCCAGCGGTCAGGCCCCGGCGAAACCAGCCGCGCAGGCCCCCCTCGGGCGTGCTCTGCCGCACCCGGGCCCCCACGAGGACGGTGGTGGGCGTGGGCACGAGGAGGCCGCCCTGACCCCGCAGCCACGCCGCCTGGTCGAAGCCGCCCGGCACGTCCTGCCCCTCGGGACGCACCAGGCGACCGCTCAGCACCACCCGGCCCGGCGGGACGCGCGGTTTGGGGGAAACGGCCACCCGGGCGGGCGGGTCTTCGAGGCTGAGGAACTGGCCGTCCCAGTCGCCCGTCAGCGTGACCTGCGCGCCCACCCAGGGGGCCATGCGGTCGGGCTGGGCGGCATTCAGGCGCTCCGAGCCCAGCCCCAGCCCGGCGCCGACGAGGGCGAGGAGCGCCACCGCCGCCCGCCCGTCGAGCACGGCGAGCGCCGCGCCGAGGCCCACCACGACCAGGCCCCACCCCATCCCCAGCCCGAGCAGGATGCCGCCGATGACCCCACAGGCGAGCGGGACGGACCACGCGAGGCGGCCCGAGGTGGCCCGCGTGGGGCTGAGGCTCGCCGTCCGGGGGGCGGGCGCCGCGTGTCTGCCGGGCATCAGAAGGTCACGAGGGGCGTGAGGGCCGAGAGGGTGGAGGGCCCGATCCCGCTCACCCGGTCGAGGTCGGCGAGGCTGCGGTAGGGCCTGCCCGCCACGATCCGCGCGGCGAGGGCAGGGCCGACCTTCGGCAGGGCTTCGAGCTGCTCGACCGAGGCTGAGTTGAGGTTGACCCTCCCCGAGATGAGGGGCCTCACGCTCTCCGCCGTCGGGTACTCGGGGGCGGCCTCCTGAACCTGGGCCGGGGGGGAAAGGTCGGCGTGGGTCACGGTGGGAGCCTGCGCGTGGGGCAAGAGGACGGGGCCGAGGGCCAGCACCCCCACCGTCAGGACGCCGCCCGCGAGAAGCAGCGTCCAGGAACGTTCCGAGCTGAACACGGCGGTCAGTGTAGGGCGGGCCCCCGGGTGTCCGGGCGGCAAATTCGCACAGCGCGCGTATCCTCGGCGGGTGACCCCCATCGCCGCCCCGGCCAGCCGCCCCACGCCCGCCGTCCTCGTGTGCCTCGCGCTGGTGTACGTCGTGTGGGGCAGCACCTACTTCGGGATCAAGGTGGCGATTGGAAGCCTTCCGCCGCTGGGGATGCTCGCCCTGCGCTTCCTGGTGGCGGGGGCCGCGCTCTATGCCTTCTTGCGCTGGCGGGGGGTGCCTGCCCCGACGGGGCGGGAGTGGGGCGCGAGCGCCCTCGTCGGCCTGCTGCTGCTGGGGGGCGGGACGGGGCTGGTGACGCTGGCCGAGCGGGACGCGAGCAGCAGCGTGGCGGCGCTCGTGCTGGCGGTCTCTCCCCTCTTCGCGGCCCTGTTCGCGCGGCTGTGGGGCGAGCGCACGAGCGGGCGCGAGTGGCTGGGCATCGGGGTGGGGCTCGTCGGGATCGCGCTCCTGAACGTGGGCGAACTGCGCGCCACGCCGCTCGCCGCCCTGCTGCTGATCCTCGCGCCGCTGTGCTGGACGTTCGGCAGCCAGTGGTCGCGGCACCTGCCCCTGCCCGCCGGGCTGATGGGCAGCGCCGCCGAGATGGTCGCGGGCGGGGTGCTGCTGGCGCTGCTGAGCGGCGTGCTCGGTGAACGCTGGGGCACGCCGAGCGCCGCGAGCCTGGGGGCGCTGGCGTACCTCATCGTCTTCGGCAGCCTCGTCGCGTACAGCGCCTACATGTACCTCGTCGCCCACACCCGCCCGGCCCTCGCCACGAGCTACGCCTACGTCAACCCGGTCGTGGCCGTCCTCCTGGGGGTGGGGCTGGGCGGCGAGACGTTGACGGGGCTGGGCTGGGCCGCCGTGGGGGTGATCCTGACGGGCGTGGCGCTCGTCGCGTGGCCGCGGCAGGGCTGAGCCGTCCAGTGGGCGTCCTGACGAGTCTTTCCGTGCGGCTGGCCGAAGCGGTGCTGACCCTGTGGGTTCGGGCCGCGCAGGGCGAGACGGTGCAGACCCCCTCGGGCACCCTGACCCCCGTGGCCCTCGTCGCCTGCGGGGTGGGCGCGGGGAGTGACGAGGCGGAGAACGGCGGAGGTGGTGGAGGCGGGGGGAGCCTCCCCCTCGGGGCGTGGGTGAGTGATCTCCGGGGCACCCGCTCCGTGCCGAACACCGTGGTGCTCGCGTCGGTCGTGCTGGGTGGACTCGCCGGGATCATGCGGGCGTGGCGGCGGTAGGTCGGGGCCCCACACCTCACCCGCGCGCTACCTTCCCCCCATGCCCGACCACCCCGCCCCCCTCACCCCCGCCGGGCTGCGGGCCCTCGCTCTCCGGACCCTCGGCCCGCGCACGCCCCTGAGGACGGCCCTGGGCCGGATGGGCTTCGTGCAGGCCGACCCCATCCGCGCCCCCGCCCGCGCCCAGGACCTGACCCTGATGCAGAGGGTACGCGGCTACCGGGCGGGCGACCTGGAGCGGCTGTACCCCGCCCTCGACGCCGAGGAGGACATGCTGCCCAACTACGGCTTCGTGACGCGGGCGGTGCAGGCCCTCCTCCACCCGCGCGAGGTCGGTCAGAGCCCCCTGGAGCGCGAACACCCGGAGCTGCTGGACGCGGTGCGGGCGCTGGTGTCGGAGCGGGCGGAGGTCCACCCCCGCGAGGTGGCCGCCGAACTGGGGCGGGGCCGGGTGGTGAACGCCTGGGGCGGGCAGTCGGCGGCGACCACGCGGGCGCTCGACCTCCTGCACCGCCGGGGCGAGGTGCGGGTGACCCGCCGGGTGAGCGGGGTGCGGCTGTACGGCCCGGCTCCCCACCTCGCGGCGTTGCGGGCGGACCCGCTGCCCACCCCGGAGCGCGTGCGGGGAACAGTTCACCTCCTCGCGGCGCTTTACGGGCCGTTGCCGGAGGCGAGCCTGGGGTACCTCGTCACCCTCTCGCGCTTCGGGTTGCCGCACCTGCACGGCGAGTTGCGCGGGGCGCTGAGGGTCGCCGTGCGGGAGGAGTTGACGGGCGCGCGGGTGGACGGCGTGCGGTACGTGTGGCCTGCGGGGTGGGACGCGCAGGCCCTGCCCACCCCGCGCGGAGTGCGGATCGTGGGGCCCTTCGACCCCCTGGTGTGGGACCGCCGCCGCTTCGCCCACCTGCACGGCTGGACGTACCGCTTCGAGGCGTACACGCCGCCCCCGAACCGGCAGTTCGGGTACTACGCCCTCCCCGTCTTTCAGGCCGAGCGCGCGGTGGGCTGGGCCAACCTGCGGGTGGAGGGCGGAGAACTGCGCGCGGACGTGAGGCTCGTCCCCGGCGTGCGTGAGACGGCGGCGCTGGGAAGGGGTCTGGAGGCGGAGCTGGGCCGCTACCGGGGCTTCCTGGGGCTGGAGGACCCCGTGCTGGCGGGGTAGGCCCGAAGCGGCGCGAGGGGGGTGGGCTCCGAGGGGAGGAAGGCGAAGGGCACCGCCGAACCAGACCGGGGAGCGTCCGACATGCCGGAAGAGGCGCTTTGCCCCGCTGACGGTGACAAGTGTTCTTCTGTCAACCGCTCTGGGAGGGGCGCCGTTCCCGGAAGGCCGCCCCCTCCTGCGCCCAGGCCCCGGCCACCCGCCCGAGGGCCTCCCGCACCCCGCCGCTTCCCCCGCCCCGCGCCTGCCGGGCCGTGGCGAGCAGGTTCAGGGCCAGGCCCGCCCGCTCCTCGTCCATAAGCTGAGCGGGCGTGCGGCGCGGCCCGTGCGCGGCGAGTTCGGCCCGGTACGCCTCCCGCACTCCGGGACCCAGGCGGGCGCGGCCCTGCGCGTCCAGCCGCACGTGGAGGAGGTGCGCGAGGTCTTCCCCGAGCACCGAGCCGTGCGCCTGCCCGTAGTCGATCAGGATAGGCGGGCCGCCCCCTCCCGGCCACAGCACCTGCCCCGCGTGGAGGTCGCCGTGGGCGAGGGTGACCCCGCGCGTGGCGCCGAGCAGGGCGGGGAGAAGGCGGGCGGCCTCCCGGACGGCCTCCACCTCGGCGGGCGTCCAGCCGGGGTCCGGGTCGGCGGCGATCCGGCCCGCGTGGCGCGCAGCGCGCTCTGCATCCCAGCCCCATTCCCCCGCCAGTTCCGGGCGGTCCAGCCAGAAGGCGTGGTGCCGGGCGAGGAGCCGGGCGACCTCCAGCAGGGCGGCCTCGCGCTCGTGGTCGGTCCCGAAGGCGCCCCATCCGGTCGTCGTGTCCGTCAGGTCGCGGGTGACGAGGTGCGCCCGCCATCCGTCCGGGTCGAGGGCCGCGTGGAGGAGCGGCGCGTGCGGCACGGGCGAGCGGGGGGCGAGGTCACGCAGGTAGCTCGCCTCGCGCGCCAGACGGCGGTAGGCCCGCCCGTCCCGCCACCCCGCCGGGAGGTACTTCAGGAAGAGGGGGCCGTGCCCGGTCACGTAGCGCGCGAAGGCGGCCCCCTCCCCCTCCCAGGCCTCAAGGGCGCGGCGCGGGCCGGGGAAGGCCGCGCGCAACTCGGCGGGCCACACCCGGGACGAGACGGCGGGACCCTCGCCCCGCAGCGTGTCCCGCCAGTCCTCCAGGGTGGCGCCTAGCCTCAAGCGAGCAGCGTGAGCAGCCCCAGGGCCGAGCCCCCCGCGAGCGCCGCGCCGACGAGGAACACGCCCAGGCACCCCAGCCCCCTGCGCCGCCGGGTCTGGCGGTAGTGCCCGCCCCGACCGTAATGCCCCCGGTGGCCGCTGCTGTGACTGTGGCCGAGCGCGCCGCCCAGGAAGCCACCCCGGTGCCCGCTGCTGTGACTCCGCCGCCCGAACGCGCCCCGGCGCCCGCCGCTATGACTGAAGGAAAAGGAGCCGCCCGAATGTCCGCTCATGCCCCAGGGTACGCGACGAGGCTCACAAAAGTTGCCCGCACCCCTCGCCCGGCGGCGAACCGGGCTGGCATGAGCATCATGCACACCTCACTCACGGGGGTACACTGGCGGCACGATGAGCGAGCGCAAGTATTTCGGAACGGACGGCGTGCGGGCCGTCGCGGGCGAGTTTCCGCTGACCCCCGCCTGGGTGATGGAGCTGGGCGCGGCGGCAGGTGAGGTGCTGAGGCGGCGCAGTCCCCACCCCAGCGTGGTGATCGGCAAGGACACCCGGCAAAGCGGCGACATGCTGGAGGCGGCCCTCGCGGCGGGGCTGACGGGTCGGGGCGTGAACGTGATCCACGTCGGCGTGCTGCCCACCCCGGGGGTGAGCTACCTCACCCGCCACCTCGGCGCGGACGCGGGCGTGGTGATCAGCGCCTCGCACAACCCCTACGAGGACAACGGGATCAAGTTCTTCGGGAGGGGCGGAGAAAAGCTCAACGACGCGACCGAACACGAGATCGAGGCCGCCGTGGACGGGGTGGCCAGCCTCCCCCCCGTGACGGGCGTGGACCTCGGCTCGGTCACCAATTACACGGAGGCCGAGCGGCTGTACGTGGGTTTCCTGCGCTCGCACGCGCCCGACCTGACGGGCCTCAGGGTGGCGATGGACTGCGCGAACGGAGCGGCGTACCGGGTGGGGCCGCGGGTCTACCAGGCGGCGGGGGCGGACGTGTTCGCCGTGTACACCACCCCCGACGGGCGCAACATCAACCGGGGCTGCGGCAGCACGCATCTGGGCCACCTCCAACAGATCGTGCGGGAGGGCGACTACGACCTCGGCGTGGCCTTCGACGGGGACGCCGACCGGGCCCTCTTCGTGGACTCGCGCGGGAACGTGGTGCAGGGCGACCACATGCTGCTCCTGAACGCCCGCGCCCGGGGGGACCGGGGCGTGGTCACCACGATCATGGCGAACATGGCGCTGGAGGTGAAGCTGCGCGAGGCCGGAACCCTGCTGGAGCGCACCGCCGTCGGCGACCGCTACGTCCACGAGCGGCTGCACCAGCAGGGTCTCACCCTGGGCGGCGAGCAGAGCGGGCACGTCCTCTTCCTCGACCACAGCCCGACCGGCGACGGGGTGCTCACCTCGCTGCTCACCCTCGCGGCGATGAAGCAAGTTGGCACCACGCTGGACGAACTGAACGACGAGCTGGTGATGTTCCCGCAGACCCTCGTGAACGTCCGCGTCGGCGACAAGAAGGCCATCGCCCGCGACGAGGCGGTCCAGGCCGCCGTTCAGCAGGCCGAGGCCCGCCTGAATGGCCGGGGCCGCGTCAACCTGCGCCCCAGCGGCACCGAGAACCTGATCCGGGTGATGGTCGAAGGGCCTGACGAGGCCGAAATCCACGAGGTCGCCGGGGAGATTGCGAGCGTGGTGGAGGAGCGGGGCAAGGTCGGGGCGTAGGTCGTTTCCACCCGTCAGGAATCGAGAGGCTGCGTCAAAGGAGGTGCTGCCGCTCAGGGTCGTCCCAGCCCTTCAAGCGCCTCCACTTACTCAGTACGCGGCGAATCTCCCCTGGAGGAGCCGAGATAAACTTCGGCCAGTCCTTCATTCGACCATGTGGATAACCCAAGAGATTAGCCACTGCGTTGTTGATGACAAGTTCTACGATTTCCTCGTTGTCGTCAACGTGGGGCCACGCATGAGCAACCTCGGCCACCTCCTCAAGACTCACTCCAAAGATGGTGTCGAACCCGTCATCGTCATCGAAAAACGGGCCTTCCGCTGCGGCTGACAGACACTGACCCAGGAGGAAGCGTTCTCTAGCGGTCAGGCGTTCCAGAGCCATAAGACAAGTTATCAGGCATAGTCACAAAGCGGCGGGGAGCCGTAAGCCAACCCGGATGCCCCCGTAGAATGCCCGCATGACTGCCTCCGTCCCCTCGCCCAACACGCTCGTCCTGATTGACGGGCACGCGCTGGCCTTCCGCTCGTACTTCGCGCTGCCGCCGCTGAGCAGCAGCCGGGGCGAGGCGACGCACGCGATCCTGGGCTTCTTGCGCTTCACCCTGCGGCTGGCGCGGCAGGCGACGAACCAGATCATCGTGGTCTTCGATCCCCCGGTCAAAACCTTCCGCCACGAGCAGTACGAGGGCTACAAGTCGGGCCGCGCCCAGACGCCCTCGGACCTGCCGGGGCAGATCAACCGCATCCGCGAGATCGTGGACGCGCTGGGCTTTCCCCGGCTGGAGGAGCCCGGCTTCGAGGCCGACGACGTGATCGCTTCTCTCACCCGCATGGCCGAGGGCAAGGGCTTTCAGGTGCGGATCGTGACCTCTGACCGCGACGCCTACCAACTGCTCGACGACCACGTGCGGGTGATCTCCAACGACTTCGCCCTGATCGGGCCGGGCGAGGTGCTGGACAAGTACGGCGTGACCGTGCGGCAGTGGGTGGACTACCGGGCGCTGACGGGAGACGCGAGCGACAACATTCCCGGCGCGAAGGGGATCGGGCCGAAGACGGCGGCCAAGCTCCTTCAGGAGTGCGGCGACCTCGACACCGTGCTTGCCCGCGCGAAGGACGGCACGTTGGAACCCAGGGGCACCCGCGAGAAGCTGCTCGCCTCGGAGTCG
Organism: Deinococcus planocerae; assembly: GCF_002869765.1. Classification (NCBI taxonomy): domain Bacteria; kingdom Thermotogati; phylum Deinococcota; class Deinococci; order Deinococcales; family Deinococcaceae; genus Deinococcus; species Deinococcus planocerae. The sequence continues at coordinate 70,337 of NZ_PNOR01000007.1, forward strand.
GACATCCTCTTCAGCCGCGACCTCTCGCGGATGGTGACCGACCTGCCGCTCGACGTGGAACTCGGCGCCCTGCGCGGCGCGGGCGACCCGGCGCGGCTCGAAGCCCTCCTCGACGAGCTGGAACTCGTGAGCGTGAAGCGCGAGCTGACGACCCTGGGGGCGCCGGAGCCCACCGAGCCCGACCCGGTGCCGCAGGGGCCCGCCGAGGAGATCGAGGTCGCCGAGTGGCGCACCCCCGGCGAGGGTGTGACCTGGGGCTTCGTGCTCTCGCGGGAGGACGACCTCACCGCCGACCTCCTCGCGGCGGCGACCTTCGACGGGCGGGTCGCGCGGGTGGCCCCGACCGAGGAGCGGCCCCGGGAGGCGGACGGGGCGGCGGCGTCGCTCGTCGCCGCGTCGCCGGGCGGCCTCCTGCTGGCCGGGGAGGAGGAGACCCAGCCCCTCACCAAGGCCGAGCAGAAGGCGGCGGACAAGGTGCGCAAGGCCGCCGAGAAGGCCGCGCAGAAGGTCGCCGCCCTCTTCCCCCCCACCGTCTCCGAAGCCGAGTTCGTGGGGCAGCGGGCCGTCACGGCGGCGGGCGCCAAGGCCCTCGCGGCGCACCTCAGCGTGCGGGGGACGACGGTGGAGCCGGGGGACGATCCCCTCCTCGTCGCCTACCTGCTCGACCCCGCGAACACGAACATGCCGGCGGTGGCCGAGCGGTACCTGAAGACCTCGTGGCCCGCCGAGGCCGCCGCCCGCGCCGTGATGACCCACCACCTCCTGCGCGACCTGCCCGCTCAACTCGACGAGCCCCGCCGCCGGCTGTACGAGGAGACGGAAAGGCCGCTCGCGGGCGTGCTGACCCGAATGGAGGTGCGCGGCGTCCGCCTCGACAGCGACTACATCCGGGGACTGGCGGGCGCGACGACCGCCCGGATAGGTGAGCTCGAGGCCGAAATCTACCGCCACGCGGGCCGGGAGTTCCCGATCCGCAGCCGCGACCAACTGGAGGCCGTGCTGTACGACGAACTCGGCCTCGCCTCGGGCAAGAAGACCAAGCTGACGGGCAAGCGTTCGACCGCCGTCTCCGCCCTCGAACCCCTGCGAGGCGAGCACCCGATCATCCCCGCCCTGCTCGAATACCGCGAGTTGGAGAAGCTGCGGGGCACGTACCTCGATCCGCTCCCGAACCTCGTCAACCCGCGCACCGGGCGGCTGCACACCACCTTCGCGCAGACGGCGGTGGCGACGGGGCGCCTGAGCAGCCTCAACCCCAACCTCCAGAACATCCCCATCCGCTCGGAGCTGGGCCGCGAGATTCGCAAGGGCTTCATCGCGGACGAGGGCTACGTGCTCCTGAGCGCCGACTACTCGCAGATCGAGCTGCGGCTCCTCGCGCACATCGCGGGCGACCAACTGATGCAGCAGGCGTTCCAGGAGGGGGCGGACATCCACCGCCGCACCGCCGCGCAGGTGCTCGGGCTGGAGGAGACGACGGTCAGCGCCCAGCAGCGCCGCGCCGCGAAGACGGTGAACTTCGGCGTGCTGTACGGCATGAGCGCGCACCGCCTGAGCAACGACCTCGGCATCTCGTACGCGGAGGCGGCGAGCTTCATCGACATCTACTTCTCGACCTACCCGGGCATCCGCGGTTACATCGAGCGCACGCTCGCTTTCGGGCGCGAGCACGGCTACGTCGAGACCCTCTACGGGCGGCGCCGCTACGTCCCCGAGCTGACGGCCACCAACCGCAACGTGCGCGAGGCCGGGGAGCGGCTGGCGTACAACATGCCCATCCAGGGGACCGCCGCCGACATCATCAAATTCGCGATGGTGCGGCTCGACCGGGAACTCGAAGCCCTCGGTGCCCGCCTCCTCCTGCAAGTGCACGACGAACTGCTGATCGAGGTGCCGGAAGGCCGGGTGGACGAGACGAGCCGGCTCACCCGCGAGGTGATGGAGGGGGCGGCGAGTCTCAGCGTGCCCCTCGCGGTGGAGGTCGGGGTGGGGCCGAACTGGTACGACACGAAGTAAGAGACCTCCTGCGGGGGTCGCGGAAGGCAAAAGGCGAAAGGCCGACCGGGGGTGCCCTCTGCTCTCGACCTGCGGCCTTCCTTCAGCCTCGCTTCACACGGGGAGGGGACGTACCTTCGGGCGCGCCGGGGTCGGGTCTTCTGGGCGCCGGAGGGTTACCCATGACGATGAACAGCCAGCTCGAAGAAACGCTCGCCCTGCTCTCGGGGGGCGCGGAGAATATCGACCCCAACCTCGCCGTGACCCACCTGCGCTCGTGGCAGGCGTCGCTGGGCGACCACCCCAAGGGCGGGATGCTCGCCGCGCAGCTCGGCAAGGTCGCCGAACTCCTGCAAGCCGGGCAGTACACCGAAGCCGCCGCCTCGCTTCCCCCGATGGGCGCCGAGGTCGAGACCCTGGCCCGCACCGCCCCCGACGACCTGCGCGACACGCTGATGCGCCTCGCCGAGGTGCTGCACCTCTCGGACGGCGGGCTGGACGCCTGAGTCAACCCGAACTTGGGGCGCGCCTGGGATCAACCCCGGGCGCCCTTTCCTGTTGGACCCTGTGGGCGGCCTGGGCCCTTCCGGGGGTAGGCTCCGGCATGACGATCAAGGCCCTGTTCTGGGACATCGGCGGCGTGCTGCTCACGAACGGGTGGGACCGCGAGCAGCGGGCGGACGTGGTGGCCCGCTTCGGTCTGGACGCGCAGGACTTCTCGGAGCGGCACAAGCTGGCCGTGCCGGAACTGGAGCGGGGCCGCATGACCCTGGCGGAGTACCTGGAGCAGGTGGTCTTCCACACGCCGCGTTCCTTCACCCTGGAAGACTTCCGCGCCGCGATGGAGGCCGAGAGCCTCCCGCGTGAGGAGCCGCTGGCCCTGGCCCGCGAGCTGGGGGGGCGGCACCGCATGTACTCGCTGAACAACGAGGGCCGCGACCTGAACGAGCACCGCATCCGCACCTACGGGCTGGGCGAGTTCCTGCTCGCCTTTTTCACCTCCTGCTACCTCGGCCTGCTCAAGCCCAACCCGGCGATGTACCGCCTGGCCCTGAGTCTCGCCCAGGTGCGCCCGGACGAAGCCGTCATGATCGACGACCGCCCGCAGAACGTGGAGGCGGCCCGCTCGGTGGGGATGCACGCCGTGCGCTACGAGGACGCCGCCCAGCTCCGGGAGGAACTGTCGGCGCTCGGGGTGAGGTGACGCGGAGCAGGGGTTAGACCTTCACGAACTCCTGCACGCCGAGCACGAACATCACCGCGCCGCCGACCGCCACCTCCACGGGGTCGGCGACCAGCCCCTCGCCCTGCTCGCCCATCGGGACGCTGGGGGTCACGAGGCGGGTGCGGGTGCGGCAGGTCCGCTGCACGTGCCGCTTGAGTTCGGCGAGGCGCTCGTCGGACACCCCGATCATCAGGGTGGTGTTGCCCTCCCGCAGGAAGCCCCCCGTGCTCGCCAGCTTCGTGACCTCGAAGGCGTTTTCGGACAGCACACGCACGAGGGCGGCGGCGTCGGCATCCTGGATCACGGCGAGAACCAGCTTCATGAAGCGCAGCATAACAAGCAAAACGGCCTCCGGGGCGGGAGGCCGCGGGGCAGGCGGGTCAGGGGCTTACGCGACCTGCTTCTTCTTGCCAGTCACCGGGGCACCCTGCTCCTGGCCGAGTGCTTGCGTCTCCTTGAGGCGGAAGATCACCAGGCTGCCCACGAAGGTGCAGGTGATCATGCCGTGCGCGTTGAGGAGAGAGAGGGCCCTCATCACGTCCTCGCGGCTCATCCGGAGCTGCTCGCTCATGTACAGGGCGGAGTCGGCGCGGCCCTCGAGATAGTCGCGCACCCGCTTGGCGTCCGCGGTGAGCGGCGTGGCGGGCACGTCGGCGAGGCCGGGGTCGGCGAGCCCGTACACGGCGCGGGTCCCGGTGCCGGGCAGGCGGCGTACCCGGCCCTGGTCGAGCAGGCTGGCGAGCGCGGCGCGCAGGTGCGACAGGGCCAGCCCCGTCGTCTTGGCGAGTTCGGTCTCGACCCACTCGGGCTTGCTCTCCAGCGCCTTCAAGACGAGCTTCTCGTTCGCCCGGCGAGTCTCTTGCAGATCTTCGAGGGTGGGGGGGTTGAACATGCGCTATCCTCCGACAAAACCAGAGCAAAACACCTGTGCTTCACCCTGGCGTGGTTGTTGATGATGAACCGAGTTCAACTGCGCCCAGAAGCGCAACTTTCCTATTGTGACAGAAGTTCGTGCCCTTTGCATGAGACCCGGGCGAGTCGGTCGAGGAGGTCACGCCGGGCCCAGGCTCCCGGCGACGAGCGGTGGCGCATCGTAAGCGGTCACGCGGGGCAGCACCGTGACCCGGCGCCCCCTGTGAAGCTCTCGTCAGCTTGGGCGGGGCCGCTGCGCAGGGCGGTCGGCGTCGCCCGCGTATGCTGCGAACCGGACGCGGGGCAAGGGCGGGACCCGGCGGCAGAGCCTCGGCGGGACGGAAGGGGGAAAACAGGAGCGTGCTCGAGATCAAGAACCTGAGCAAGACCTACGGGGGGCACCCGGCCCTCTCGGACGTGACCCTGCGCGCCGGGGAGGGCGAGGTCTTCGGCCTGCTGGGCCCGAACGGGGCGGGCAAGACCACCCTGCTGCGGGTCGTCGCCACGCTGCTCGCCCCCACCTCGGGCACGGTGCGGGTGGCGGGACACGACACGCGGCGCGAGCCCGAGGCGGTCAGGCGCTCGGTCGGCGTGGTGAACGGCGGCATGGGCCTGCCCGCCCGCCTGACCGGGCGCGAGGTGCTGCGCTCCTTCGCGGGGCTGTACGGGCTGGGCCGGGCTCAGGCCGACGCGCGGATCGAGGAGCTGGACGGGGCGCTGGAGCTGGGCCGAACGCTCGACACCCGGGCGGGCGACTACTCGACCGGCATGGCGCAGAAGGTGGTGATCGCCCGCGCCGTCATCCATGATCCCCCGGTCCTGATCCTCGACGAGGCGGCGAGCGGGCTCGACATCTTCGCGCGGCGGGCCCTGCTCGACTTCGTGCTCGCGGCGCGGCGCCCGGGCAGGCTCACCCTCTACTCCACCCACGTCATGAGCGAGGCCGAGGAGGTCTGCGACCGGGTGGCGATCCTCCACCGGGGCGAGGTGGTCACCGTCGGGCCGGTCGCCGGGATCTTGAGCCGCACCGGGGAACGCACCCTGGAGCGGGCCTTTTTCGCCCTCGTGCGGGAACAGGCCGGGGCGCGGGAAGCGGAGGTCGTCCGTGCGCCCTGAGTTCGTGTGGCGGGTGGCCTCGCGCGACCTGCTCTCCACCCTGCGCGACCGCCGGGCCCTGGTGGGCAGCGTCCTGATCCCGCTGCTGCTCATCCCGCTCTTCACGCTCGGGCTGCCCCTGCTGCTGGGCCGCTTCGTGGGCGGGCAGGCGCAGGAACGGCAGCGGGTGGGGGTGGTCGGCACCCTCCCCGCCCCCCTGAGACAGGCCCTCACGCGGGACGAGCGGGGCCCGGACGGCGCCGTCACGCGCGCCGGGGTCCGGCTCGTGCCCGTGACCGAGCCGCGGGCTGCCGTGGCGTCGGGCGAGGTGGACGCGGCGCTGCGGGTCGCCTCTCCCCTGCCCGCCCGCGCGGGGGACGGCACGGGGCGGCTGGAGGTCTACGCGAGGCTCGGGAACCTGCGCGCCCAGACCGGGGCCTACGCCAAGGTGCAGGACGTGGTGGAGGGGTACAACCGCGGGCTCGCCGTGGATCGCCTCGCCGCGCTGGGGCTGGGGGCGGGGACCCTGACCCCCGTGACGCTCGCCCCCATCGACGCCAGCCCAGAGGGGGAGCGGCGGGGCGGGCAGCTCGCCTTCCTGATTCCGCTGCTGATGCTCAACTTCATCCTGACGGGGGCGACGGCGACGGCCCTCGACGCCACGGCGGGCGAGAAGGAGCGCGGCACCCTGGAGAGCCTGCTCGTCTCGCCGGTGCGCCGCTCGGAGGTCGTCGCGGGCAAACTCCTCGCCACCACCGTCACGGCGCTCACGACGGCGTGTTTCAGCGTGCTGGGCTTTCTCCTGACCGGGGTGGTGGCGGGCGTGGCCCTCTCCCGGGGCGGGACCTCCGACGAGATCGCGCGGAGTCTCGGCGGGCAACTCACCCTGAGCCCCGGAAGCGCCCTCGCCCTGCTCGCCACGGTGCTCAGCGCGGCCCTCTTGATCAGCGCCGTCCTGATCGCCCTGAGCATCTACGCGCGGGGCTACAAGGAGGCGCAGACGTACGTGACGCCCCTCTCGCTCGCCATCGTTTTTCCCGCCGTGCTGCTGCAATTCAGCGACTTCCTGACGCCGGGGAGCGGCCTCTACGCCCTGCCCCTCTTCGGGAGCATGCTCGCCATCCTCGACACGGTGCGCGGCAACCTGAGCCCGGGGCACCTGCTCGCCGCCGTGGGGGCCAACCTGCTCGGCGCGCTCGTGCTCGGTTTGATCGCGTGGCGGTCCTTCGGACGGGAGGAGGTCATCTTCCGCACCTGAGCGGTGCGAGAAGCGGGCCCCCCCCGCCGTGGGGGGGGGCCCGCCTCGTCGCTCCGAAAGATCAGCGGCTGGAGTTCTTGGGATCGGTGGGGGTCGTGGGGTGCTGGGCGACGGGCGCCTCGTCCTGCCCCTCCAGCGCGGCGACACCCGTCTCGTGGGGGCGGGACTCCAGGGGGTTGATGCTGACCGTCTCCTTGCTGACCGAATCGACCAGGATGTCGAGCACGTTGCCCTCGCGGGCGAGCTGCACGGCCTTGTTCGTCACGATCTCGCCGACGTTGAGGATGATCGTGTCGTCGGGGGCGAGGATCACGCGGGTCACCGGGCGGCCCAGCGCGTCGCGGATCTTTTGCTCCTGCTGCTGTTCCTGGCGCTCCTCCAGGGCCTGGCCGACGTCCTCGCGCTTCTCGCCGAACCACGACCGCGCGCGTTCGAGCAGGTTGCTCGCGCCCTCGCTGACGCTGGCGACGCCGCCCGACAGCGCCGCGCCCGCCGCCGGGGCCACCGCGCCCGTCCGGCTGCCGGTCGCGTTGATCAGGGCCGACTCCACCCCGAAGCTGCGGGCCCGCTCGGCGACCGCCGGGGTCACGATCTGGCCCTGCACCGCGACCAGGCTGCCGCTCGGGGCGCGCACGTCGGTCTTCACGCGGCGGCCCACCGTGGCCTCCAGGGGGTCCATCTGCGCCTGCACGGGCTGGGACTGGGCGTCGGTGTCGCTCTGCGCGCGCAGGCCCTGCATTCCTTCCTGCAAGGCCCCGCCCGTCGCGGCGGCGAGCAGCGCGGGGAGCACCCCGGCCTGCTCGGCCCGCTGAACCTGGAACTCGGTGATCGTCGCGCCCCTATGCACGATGACTTCCTGCACCCCGTCGGCGAGGTTGGCCACCACGTCGGTCGAGGCCGTCTTGCCCACGATGAACCCGCGCTGGCGTTCGGTGGAGGCGCTGCGCAGCTCCTCGACGCTGCCCTGCACCCGCTCCTTGGCCGTGTCGTACGCCCCGGAGAGCGCCCCACCCGTCACGCTCGTCAGCAGCGCGGTGAGCTTGCCCGCCGAGTCGGCCCGCTCGACCTGCTCGTGGGTGATGGTCTCACCCTGGCGAACGAGCACCGTGCCGTCGTCGAGGGTCAGGTCGCCCCCGGCGGTCTTGCCGACGAGGAACTCCTTCTGGCGCTCCTTGGTGGCCTCGGCGATGTTGCCGTACCCCTGCTTGACGCTCTCGGCGGCGCTCTGGTAGGCCCCCTTGAGGCCGCCCGGCTCCTGCTCCTGCATCGAGGTCGCCACGCTGATGGGCACGATGGCCGCGTCCTCGCCGATCTGCACGTGCTCGGGCGCGGGCACGAAGGTCCGCCCGCTGGAGAGGTCGCTGAAGATGCCGCCCGTCGCCTCGTAGCCCTCGACCCGGCCCGAGTGCTCGTCGAAGAACACGTCGGCGATCTTGCCGAGGTTCTGGCCGTCGGTCGTGAGCAGCGTCATTCCGACGAGGCTCACCTTGGAGTCGAGCACCTCGGCGAGCCGCCCGTCCTCGCGGGTCGTGGTCACCGAGTGCGAGCTGTCCACCATGATGGCGTCCTCGCCCACGCTGCGGATCGCCTCGAAGGGCACGACCTTCGCCGCGCGGAAAAAGCCGCCCTCGTCGACGAGGATGCCGAGCACCTGGTTGGCCTGGTGGTCGAACACGAGGTCACGCACCGTCTCCAGCCGCTCGCCGCTGTCGATGGCGATCACGGGACGTCCGAGCAGTTCTTTACCTTTGATCATGAATGAGCTCCGTTTCGGGTGAGCGCTGGGGTGACCCGCTTCAGAAGCCGAGGTTCAGGATGCCCTGCGGCTTGAGATACAGGAAATAGGCGAGCAGAAAAAGAACGATCAGAATCAAGATGATCATGAGGGCGGTTCTGCCGCCGCCGCCACCAGTTCCTTGCAGTCGGGCCATGTGTCGATCCTCCGAGGAAAAGTCTAAAAACACCGCCCCCACAATGTGATTTTCGGGGCTCACCCCGGGTTGACTGAACCTTACGCCAGCCTTAAGGCAGCCCCGCGGCCTAGACTCCGCCCATGCCCGCTCCCGCGCCCGGTTTGCCCCACCTGCGGGCCGCCCCGCCCCACTCCCCGCACGAGCGCCCCCTCGCGGAGCTGCCGCTCACCGTCCTCGTGGGAGTGACGGGCGTGGGCAAGAGCACCGCGCTCGCCGCCCTGATGGAGGCCGACCCGGGCGCGCGGGTGCTGCCCGACCGCCGCGAGCTCACCGACCACGTGGTGATCCTGCCGCTGGCGGGCGGCCCCGTGGGCGACCGCGCCGAGAGATTCCGCCTCACCGCCCTCTACCGCGAGCGGCACCCCGGCGGCATGGCACACGCGCTGGGGACGCTGAGCGCGGACACCCGGCACTGGGGAAAGCGTCCCCTCTTCGACGGCCTGCGCGGGCTGGAGGAGGTGCGGCACGCCGCCGAGCACTTCCCGAGGTGGCGCTTCGTGGCCCTGAACGCCCCCGACCCCGTGCGGGTGCGGCGGCTGTTGGGCCGCGCGGACGCCTTCGACCGGGTGGCGGGCTCCGGGGCGGGGGCCGACCTGCGCGCCAGCCTCGCCGCCCTGCCCGGCGCGGGGGCGGTGTTCACGCCCGCCGAATTTGGTGGCCTCGCCGCGCTCGCGGAGGAGGGCCACGCCCCGGCGGACATCCTGGCCAAGGTGCGGATCGTGGTGACCGAGAGAGCGCACTACGACCCGGACGCGGCGAGCGCTTTCCTGCGGACGCTGCCGCCCTCCCACGCCCTGATCCTCGACACGGTGGCCCTCACCCCCGCGCAGGTGGCGCAGGCCGTCCGGGCGTGGGTGTGAGCGCCCCCGCCGTCACCCGGGTGGAGGGCCTGCCCTACCGCCTGCCCCTGAAAGGAACGCTCGCCTGGGGGGCGCACAGCACGCTCAGCGCCGCCGAACATGTCCTCGTGCGCGTGACGCTCGACGACGGCACGGTGGGCGTGGCGGAGGCCCCCCCGCGCCCGACGATCTACGGGGAGACCCCGGAGAGTGTGCTCGCCATCCTGCGCCTCCTCGAACCCGCGCTGCGGGGGGTGAGCATCGACGACGAGGCGGCCCTGAACCGGGTGCGGGGCCGCGTGGCGAACAACCACACGGCGCGCGGGGCGCTCGACATGGCCCTGTGGGACGCGCGGGCGCGGGCGCGGGGCGGGAGTCTGTTCGACCTTCTCCCCGGCCCCAGGAGCCGGGTGCGGGTGAGCTTCATCCTGGGGATCGCCCCCCCCGCCGAGATGCTCGCGGAGGCGGAGCGCGTGGTGGGCGCGGGCGTGCGCTGCCTGAAGGTGAAGGTGGGGCGCGACCACGCCCGCGACCTGGAGGTGATTCGGGAGCTGCGCCGCACCTTCGGGGAAGAGGTGGAGCTCTACGCCGACAGCAATGAGACGCTGACCCCGGAGACCGCCCCCGCCGCCCTCGCCGCCATGCGGGACGCGGGCCTGTCTTACGTGGAGGAGCCGCTCCCCGTCCGCGACCTGAGGGCCCGCGCCGAGCTGCGCGCCCGGGGACTCCTCCCCATCGTCGCCGACGACAGTTGCCTGACGCCCGCCGACCTCACGCGGGAACTCGACTTCGACACCTTCGACATCCTGAACGTGAAGACGGCCCGCAACGGCTTCACCGACGGCCTCGCCATGCTGCGGGCGGCGGCCCGGCGCGGCAAACGCGGCATGGTCGGTTCTCAGGCGAGCACCGGCCTGGGCACCCTGCACGCCGCCCTGCTCTCCACGCAGGCCGAGGTCACCGAGCCCTGCGAGCTGAGCTTCGTCCTCAAGCTGGGAGACGACCTGCTCAACCTCCCGCTCACGTTCCGGGACGGGTGGCTCGACGTGGCCTCGCTGCGGGAGCACGCCCTCAACCCCGCCCAGGTCGAGCGGTACCGGCTCTAGCGCCGCCCTTTGTCAGACTTCTGTCAGAGCCAGGCGTGACCCGTCTAGGTACATCTCGCCTTTTTTGCCAGTTTCAGGCAGCATGAAGTATGGGTCAAGACATTCTTAATGCGCTCGTCCTGCCGCTTCTGTTCAGCATGGGGGCCGGTACCTATGCCTACCTGCGCTTTCCGGAGCGCCGACCGCGCGTGCTGCTGAGCCTGATCCTCTTTCAGCTCGTGGGCGCCTACGGACACGCGACGCAGCCGGGCGCGGCGCTGTTCGGTTTGCTCGTGGTGCACGGCCTGGTCGTCTTCGCGCTGCTGCTCCACGGGTTGCAAACCCCGCGGGGCGAACTCGCGCCCGAGCGGGTGCGGCGCGACTAGACGGGGCTAGGGAAAGGCGAGCGGTGGACCGGGAAGAACCCCAGTCCACCACTCGCTTTCTCGGACCTCCCGACTCAGCGCAGGGCGGCGCTCACAGCGGCCTGGGCGTCGAGGAGGGGCAGGCCGCCCGAGGCGTTGGCGCTCCCGACGAGCAGGGCGCGCGTCTGCGGGGCGGTGAGGTCGGGGTTCGCCGCGCGCACCAGGGCCGCCACGCCGCTGACGAGGGGCGCGGCGTCGCTCGTGCCCGCGCTCAGGCCGTAGGCGCTGCCGGGCGAGAGGACGAGGAGGTCCTGGTCGCGGGTGGCGCCCGGGCAAAAGCCGCTGGCCGCCCCACCCGGCGCGACGAGATCGAGCGGGCGCGTCTGCGAGGCGGTGGGCCGCTCGCTGTAGCAGGCCAGCGTCCGGTCGCTCGCCCCGACCGCCCCCACCGCGATCACGTTCGGGTTGCTCGCCGGGTAGTACACGCCCTGGTACCCCCCGACGCCGGGCGTGTTGCCCGCCGCCGCGACGAGCACTGCCGTCCTCGCCGCGTTGTTCAGGGCCGTCTCCAGCGCCTTGTCCCCCGGGTTGCCGGGCGTGCCCAGGCTCAGGTTGATGACCTTGGCCCCCTGCGCCACCGCGTAGTTGATCCCCTGCGCGATGGCGCTCGTCGAGCCGCCGTCCGCCCCGAGCACCTTGACGGGGAGCAGGTTGCGCCCGCTCCAGGTCACGCCCGCCAGGCCCACGCCGTTGTTCGTGGCCGCGCCGATCAGCCCCACGCTCGCCGTGCCGTGCCCGAGCAGGTCCACGGTGGCTGAGCTCTCCCCGCTCACAAAACTCCGGCCACCCAGGAGCCGCCCCTGGAGGTCGCGGTGGCCGCCGTCCGCGCCCGTGTCGAGCACCGCCGTCAGCGCCCCCCCCGGCGTCTTGCCGCAGGCGCCCAGCACGTCCCACGCGCCCGACGCCCGGATGCGGGTGAGGTAAGTCTGGGAGACGTTCGTGAAACCGAGGTCGACTCCCCCGTTGCCGGGGTAGCCGGGGTCATCCGGCGTGGCGAGGGACCTGTAGAGGAAGTCCGGCTGCACGCGCGCCCCCGCCGCCGCCAGCCGCCCGGCGAAGGCCCGGTCCGTCTCACCCGCCGGGGTGAGCGCCAGGGTGAGGCCCTCCGTCACCCGCTGGGTCCGCACGGTCGAGAGGAGGCCCAGGCTTTGCGCGCCCAGGGTGCCGTCCGTATTCAGCACGAGCACCCGGCCCGGCACGTGGGGCGCCGTCCAGTCGGGGGCGGGCACGGTCGTCGGGAGGACGCTGGCCGCCGTCACGCTCGCCGGGAGGGCCGCACCGGCACTCACTGTCTGGGCGCACACGTCCGTCCCGCCGCCTCCCGGCGGGTCCCCCGTTCCCCCGCAAGACGCGAGGGCCACGGCGACGGTCAGGGCCAGCAGGGGCAGGGCGGGTTTCATCCGTCCGTGATAGCCCATTTCCCTGACGCCAGACTGAGGGCCACCCCGCACAGCCCTCACCCAGGGGAGACGGCGGGGCCGCCGCGTACCATAGCCGCATGAGCGACCTGGCCCTTCGCAAGATCAGCGAGGAGGAATACCTCCGCACGGAGGAACTCAGCCCTTACAGGCGGGAGTACATCGACGGCTTCGTCTCTGCTCTCCACGGCGAGGACACGCCGAACGCGCAGGCGGGCGCGACGAGCAGGCACGGGCTGATCTGCATGAACATCGGCTCGGCGCTGCACCGAATCGCCCTGCGGCAGGGCTGCCGCCTGTATCAGAGCGACATGCGCGTGCGGATTTCGCAGCCTCGCTTCACGCGGTATTACTCTCCCGACCTGGTCCTGACCTGCGACCCGGTGGACGACGACGCCACCTTCCTCGCCTCGCCGTGCCTCGTCGCGGAAGTCCTGAGCCCCAGCACCCGCGACCTGGACCGCCGCGAGAAACTGTTCGCCTACACCGCCCTCCCCAGCGTGCAAGGGTACCTGCTGGTCGATACGGCCACCCGCGCCGCCCGCCTCTACGTCAGGAACGGCGAAGCCTGGGACGAGCAGTACGCGGAGGAGGGGGAGTTGAGGTTGCCGTGTCTGGACGTTCCCCTGGTCCTCTCCGACATCTACGAGGGGATCAACCTCTGACTTGTCGCGGGTCAGGGTTGTGGAGGACGGCGTGCGGCTGCCCTGCCTGGACGTGGAGCTGAGGCTGGACGAGGTGTATGAGGGGGGAGGGCTGTAGGCATCACAGGTTGGCTTGCTCGGCAGCTAGGAAGAGCATGGCGCGTCTAAACTGAGGCATGGCCGACCCCGCCTTTCGTACCGTCAGTGTCGAGGAATATCTTCGGCTGGAACGCGACAACCCGACCCGTCACGAGTACATCGACGGCTTCGTGTACGCGCAGGCGGGAGCCAGCCGAACGCACAACCTTATCGCGGGCAACATCCACGTCGCCCTGCATCCCGTGGCGAGGGGCGCAGGATGTTTCGTCTATCAGAGTGACATGAAAGTGCGCGTCACGCCGACCCGCTATCACTACCCCGACGTGGTGGTGAGTTGCGCCAGGGACTCGGACGACGAGTACACCGAGACCGCGCCCTGCCTGATTGTGGAAGTGATGAGCGCCAGCACACGATCAGAGGATCAGGTCTACAAGGCAGAACGTTACCGGGAACTGCCCACGCTGCGGGGCTACCTGATGGTGGACAGCCAGAGCCGCGCCGCCGCCCTCTACCGCCGCACCGACGAGGGGTGGGTGTTGGAAGTGATTGAGAAGGCTGTCCAGCTCCCCTGCCTGGAGATGGAGTTGAGCCTCGCCACGATCTATGAGGGTGTTCGGCTTTGAGCTGGCGACCTTTGACAAGGGATGTGTGGCGAACACTTGATCGAGTTGATAGGCGGCTGATCAAGTGCGTTTGAAACGCATCTGGAGAAGCGTTCTGACCCCCCGTCGATACAGCACGTGTCGACACCGTTAACATGGCAAGTTATGACATCTTCGCGTGGCTGAACCGGGATAACCTGGATGATCACACGGGCTATCTTATTGGCTTCCTCACAACCGAGCAGGTCGTCGCACTCGGGCCAACCCTGCTCAAGGTAGAACAAGCACACGGCGTTACGCTCCCCTTCATCGGGAACGCACGACTCACGAGGGCGCAGGTTCGTGCCGCGTTGGAGGCAGCCCTCTCGACTCTTCGTATCGCCGTGGACCTCCACGTAGGGATTCTGTGGGCCACACCATGAGATTGAGACGATAACCGGACACTCCCTCTCTTCGGGGAGCAAGAAGGCCCCTGCCATTCCTGAGCAGGGGCCTTTCCCTTTCCTGAAGTCCTTGACCTTACGCCTGCGCGCCCGCCTCCTGCGCGCTGCGGGCCAGAATGCCGCGCAACACGGTCTGGAGGATGCCGCCGTTCTTGTAGTAGTCGATCTCGACCGGCGTGTCGATGCGGCACTGGACGGTGATGTCGCGGCTCACGCCGTCCTTTGTCACCCGCAGGGTTACGTCCTGGCGGGGCTTGAGGTCAGCGGGCAGGATCACGTCGAAGGTCTCGTCGCCGTTGATCCCCAGCGAGTCGGCGGTCTCGCCGTTCTTGTACTGGAGGGGCAGCACGCCCATGCCGACGAGGTTGGAGCGGTGGATGCGCTCGAAGCTCTCGGCGACGACGGCCTTCACGCCCAGCAGGAAGGTGCCCTTGGCGGCCCAGTCGCGGCTGGAGCCCATGCCGTAGTCCTTGCCCGCGAAGACGACCAGGGGAATGTTATGCGCCTTGTAGTTCACCGAGGCGTCGTAGATCGAGGAAACCTGACCGGTCGTGAAGTCGGTCGTGAAGCCGCCCTCGGTACCGGGCGCGAGCTGGTTCTTGAGGCGGATGTTGGCGAAGGTCCCGCGCGTCATGATGCGGTCGTTCCCGCGCCGCGAGCCGTAGGAGTTGAAGTCCTTGGGTTGAATGCCGCGCTCCAGCAGGTACTTGCCCGCCGGGGTGTCGGCCTTGAAGGAGCCCGCCGGGCTGATGTGGTCGGTCGTCACCGAGTCGCCGACCTTCACGAGCGCGCGCGCCCCCTCGATGGAGCTGACCGTCTCGCTCGGCCCGCCCCCCAGGGTCTCGAAGAAGGGCGGGTTCTGGATGTAGGTGGACTCGGGGTTCCAGTCGTAGAGGTCGCCGCCCGTGACGGGGATCGCGTTCCACTGGGCGTTGCTCTGCTCGATGCCGTCGTACACCCGCTTGAACATCTCGGCGTTGATCGCCTGATCCATGATCCGCTGGATTTCGGCGTTGCTCGGCCACAGGTCGCGCAGGTACACGGGCTGCCCGTCGCCGTCGGTGGCGATGGGCTCGTTGATGATGTCGTTCACGACCGTCCCGGCGAGGGCGTAGGCCACGACCAGGGGCGGCGAGGCGAGGTAGTTCGCCCGGATGTGCGGGTTCACGCGGCCCTCGAAGTTGCGGTTGCCCGAGAGGACCGAGGCCACCACGAGGTCCCCCTCCTGGATCGCCTGCACCACGGGCTCGGGCAGCGGACCCGAGTTGCCGATGCAGGTCATGCAGCCGTATCCGACCGTGTTGAAGCCGATCTGGTCGAGGTAGCTCTGAAGGCCCGAGGTCTCCAGGTACTCGGTCACGACGCGCGAGCCGGGGGCGAGGCTGGTCTTGACCCACGCCTTGGGCTTCAGGCCGCGCTCGACCGCCTTCTTAGCGACGAGGCCCGCCGCGATCAGGACGCTGGGGTTGCTCGTGTTCGTGCAGGAGGTGATCGAGGCGAGGGTCACCGCGCCCTGGCCGATTCGGATGTCGGTGCCGCCGATGGTGCCCTGGGCGTCCAGCTTGTCGCTGCTCAGCTCGAAGCCGCGCTGCTTGATGGGGGCGGTGAGCGCCTCGTTGAAGACCGTGTGCATGTCGCCCAGGTCCACCCGGTCCTGGGGACGCTTGGGCCCGGCGAGGCTCGGCACGATGGTGCTGAGGTCGAGTTCGATGGTGTCGGTGAAGACGGGATCGGGCGTCTCGTCGGTGCGGAACATGCCCTGGGCCTTGTAGTACTGCTCGACGAGTTCGATCTCGTCCTCCAGGCGGCCCGTGCGGCGCAGGTAGCGCAGCGCCTCGTCGTCCACCGGGAAAAAGCCCATCGTGGCGCCGTACTCGGGGGCCATGTTGGCGATGGTCGCCCGGTCGGGCAGGGTCATGTTGCTCAGGCCCGCCCCGTAGAACTCGACGAACTTGCCCACCACACCCTTCTCGCGCAGCATCTGGGTCACGCGCAGGGCGAGGTCGGTGGCCGTCGCCCCCTCCGGCAGCGCCCCCGTGAGCTTGAAGCCGATCACTTCCGGCATCAGCATGTAGATGGGCTGGCCGAGCATCACGGCTTCCGCCTCGATGCCGCCCACGCCCCAGCCCACGATCCCGAGGCCGTTGATCATCGTGGTGTGCGAGTCGGTGCCCACCAGCGAGTCGGGGTACACGACGGCGCCGTCGTCCTCGGGGCGGCTCTGAACGCCCTTGGCGAGGTATTCGAGGTTGACCTGGTGGATGATGCCCGAGGCGGGGGGCACGACGCCGAAGTTGTCGAAGGCCTGCTGGCCCCAGCGGAGGAACTCGTATCTCTCGCGGTTGCGCTCGAACTCCAGCGCCATGTTGTTGGCCAGCGCAAAGTCGGTGCCGAACTCGTCCACCTGCACCGAGTGGTCAATGACGAGGTCGACCGGGATCAGCGGGTTGATCTTCTTGGGGTCGCCGCCCAGAGACACCATCGCCGTGCGCATGGCCGCGAGGTCCACGACGGCGGGCACGCCCGTGAAGTCCTGGAGGATCACGCGGGCGGGCTTAAAGGGAATCTCGACTTCCTCGTTGACGGGCTTCCAGTTCGCCACGGCGTGCACGTCCTCCTCGCGCACGTCGTAGTTGTTGGCCTCGCGCAACACGCTTTCGAGCAGCACCTTCACGGAAAAGGGCAGCTTGCTCACGTCGTGCCCGAGGTCCTGCAACCGGTCGAGGCGGTAGTAATAAAGCGGTTGCCCGGCCTTGGTGGTGAGCGTCTCGCGCGCACCGAACAGGTTCATCGCCATCTCTGGTCTCCTCCTTGCCCGCTGGCGGGGCAGCCCACAGGGGTGGGATTGGTGCCTTCATCATAAGCGAAGGCCCGCTGAGCGCCTCCCGTTACCCTCACAGGCACGCTGTCACCACTTGAAGGACAACAAAGGCACGGTTGGTGAGAGGGAGGCGACGTCCAGCTCAGCTTGAGCCGCCCTTGACCCTCTGCACGGGCCGGGGGAGGGCGGAGTACGCTGGTCGGGCTTCACCCCCTTCACCTCCGTCCCGCAGGAGCGCCGACCATCCGGTTCTGCGCCCGCCACAGAGCCCCCACATCCCCTCGAGGGAAAGGAGACGCACATGGACGACCGCAAGAACGGCGATACGAGCGCAGCGGGAGCACAGGAGAATGTCGGTCTGCGGGAGGTGACCGACAACCCCAATTGGGACACGGGCGGCGAGAAGAGCACGGGAGACGCCATCCAGGACGGTATCTACCAGCATGTCAGCGACGAGAACGCGGGGGCGGGCTCGGACGTGCCCGTCAACCAGCGGGCGTCGAGCGACGACCAGATGCGGCCCAGCGCCCCGGCGGGCGGGATGACAACGGCCTCCCAGAGCTACGGCGGCTACAGCGAGGGCCAACCCGCGAGCGGGGCCGCGGCCAATCCCGAGAAGACGGTAGACGGGGAACAGGGAAGCTGAGGCGGGGGCAGGGTGAGAAGGTGGGCCCCGCTTCGCTTGCGTTGTAGGAGGGGGTTCGGGAACAGCGTCACCTGCCCTGCTGAGCGGGCCTGGCGCGGCATCCCATCTGCCCCCGGCGCCAGGCCCGCTTACCCCCTCTCCTGCGGAGCTCGACAAATCCCGGCCTCCCCCCTCAAGGGGACGGGTCGATAAGTGCCCCTCAACCCGGAAACTCGATCAACACGTGCTCCGCGCTGAAGCCCGGCCCCATCGCGCTCAGAAGGGCCTTCCCCTGCGGGCCACTGCGCAGGGTCTCTTCCAGCACGAACAGGACGGTCACGCTGCTCATGTTGCCGTGGCGGCACAGGACGCGGCGGCTGGTGTTCAGGGCACCCTCGGGCAACTCCAGCGCGTCCTCGTAGGCGGAGAGGACTTTCACGCCGCCCGGGTGGACGACGAAGGTCTCCACCTCCTCCCGCGTCCAGCCGTGGGCGGCGAGGGCCCCGGCCACGTTCTGGGCCATCATCGAGTGGACGAGGGTGGGGATGTCGCGGGAGAAGCGGACCTTGAGGCCGTCGTCCACCACGTCCCAGCCCATGATGTCCTCGGAGTCCTCGATCAGGGTGGAGTAGCCGCCGTGGAGGCTGAGCAAGGGGGCCGGGCCGGGCACGTCGGGCGCGGTGACGACGAGGGCCGCGCCGCCGTCCGCGAAGAGGGCCGTGCCCACGAAGTTGCTCCCCGACTCGTCGCCCTTCACCAGGGTCAGGCTGCACAGCTCGACGGCTACGTACAGCACGCGCCGGTATCCCGCGCGCACGAGATCGGCGGCCCGCGCGAGCCCCGCCGCTCCCCCCGCGCAGCCCAGGCCCCACACGGGCAGGCGCGCGGCGTGGCGGTTGAGGCCAAGCGCCTCGATCAGGGAGGCGTCGAGGCTGGGGGTGCTCAGGCCGCTGGTGTTCACGACGACCACGGCGTCCACGTCGCCCGGGGCAATCTCCGCCCGCTCCAGCGCCTCGCGGGCCAGCCGCAGGGTCAGGGCGCGGGCCTCCTCGACGAAGACGGCGTTCTTCTCCCCGAAGCCGCGCGGCTCCAGGTACCACTCCAGGGGGCGGGAGAGGGCGCGAAACTTGATCTGGGCGTTGTCGAACACGTCGAGCATGTGGGGGCGGGCCGCCATGCGCGGGAAGAGGGTCCGGGCCGCCTCCCGGATGTCCGACTGCGGGACGCGGTAGGGCGGCAGCCCGGTGACGAGCGAGCGCAAGGCGGGGAGGGCAGGCATGGTGGGCATTTTCTCGTCTGCATACCGAGGCCCCGCCGTACCAAAAGCACGGTTGTCCTCCACCGGGAGAGGGGAAAACCCCGATCAACAGCTCATCTTCCGTCAGAGTGCGGAGGCGGAGGCAGGCCCGCCTGCCCTCCCTCCGCCTCCCCGCTCAGGCCGCTCAGCGCCGCCGCTTGCTCTCCCACTCCTGACGGCCCACCTCGTCGAGGCTGCGGAAGTCCTCGTCGGAGAGTTGGAGCCCGGCGGCGGCCACGTTCTCCTCGAGGTGCTTGACCTTCCCCGTGCCGGGAATGGGAAGCATGACCGGGCTGCGCCTCAGGACCCAGGCGAGCGCGACCTGCGACGGCGTGGCGCCCAGGCGACGCGACACCTCGTCGAGGACGCTGCCCTCGCGGGTCAGGCCGCCCGCCGCGAGGGGATACCACGGGATGAAGCCGATGCCCTCGCGCTCGCAGTGGTCGAGGACGTCCTCGCTCTTGCGGTTCACGAGGTTGTAGAGGTTCTGCACGGTGGCGACGGGGAAGACCTGCCGGGCGGCCTCGATCTCCTCGACGCTGACCTCGCTCAGCCCGGCGAAGCGGATGACGCCCTCGTCGATCAGCTCGCGGATGGCGGCGAACTGCTCGTCGCGCGGGACTTTGGAGTCGATGCGGTGCAGTTGCCACAAGTCGATGCGCTCGACGCCCAGGCGGCGGCGCGAGAGGTACGCCTGCTGCTTGAGGTACTCGGGGCGGCCCACCGGAATCCACACGTCGGGACCCGTTCGGGTGAGCCCACCCTTGGTGGCGACCACCACCGTGTCGTAGGGGGACAGGGCCTCGCGGATGAGTTCCTCGCTGACCGCCGGGCCGTACGAGTCGGCGGTGTCGATGAAGTTCACCCCGAGGTCAGGCAGGCGGCGCAGGGTGGCGAGGGCCCCCTCGCGGTCGGCGGGGTCACCCCAGATCCCTTCGCCCGTGATCCGCATGGCCCCGAAGCCCAGGCGGTTGACCTCCAGCTCTCCCCCGATGCGGAACGTGCCGCTCTGCGCGGCGCCCACTTCCAGTGTCGTCATGGTTCTTTCCCTCCACCGGGCATTGTGGGGGAAGGGGCGTGAAAAGGCGGTGCAGAGGACGGCGGTCAGGGGTAGACCGTTCGTTAACGTGCCCCGGCGTGGGGGACAGGCCGGTAGGCCAGGTGACGGACGCTGGCCGGACGGCACCTCCCCTGCCCTGGGTCATGCCCAAGCTGCGCGACCCGTACCCGGAAGACCACGCGCCGCTCGCCGCCCTGCTGGGCGAGCACTGGCGGGAATTCACCTCGCCGGAGGACTTCGCCCGGAGCCTGGAGAACCGGGCCCCGGAGTCGCGGGTGCTGCACCGCGTCCTCGCAGGGGCAGGCGGCGAAGTGCTGGGCTATGGGCGGGCCATCCACCACCCCTGGCAGAGCGCGGGGACCTTCGAGGGGCTGGTCCTGGTCCACCCAGGGGCACACGGGCGCGGCCTGGGACAACTCCTCGCCGACGAGGTGTGGACCTTCGCGCGGCGGCACGGGGCCACCCGCCTGCGGGCGTTCCTGCACGACGACCCGGCCTCGCTGGCTTTTGCGCGGAGGTGGGGCTTCACCGTGACGCACCACGCCTTCGTCTCGCGGCTGGACGTGACCACCTTCGACGAGGCGCCCTTCGTGTCCGCGCTGGAGCGGGCGCACGTCTCCGGGCTCCGCTTCACCACCCTGGCGCGGGAGGGGATGACCGAGCAGAGCAAGCGGGCGCTGTACGCCCTCAACCGGGCCGCGGGGCTGGACGTGCCGGACAGTGGCGGCACCTTTCCACCCTACGAGCACTTCGACCGGCAGGTTTTCCGGGCGTCGTGGTTCGATCCCTCGGGCCAGATTCTGGCGGTGGACGGCGGGCGGTACGTGGGGCTCGGCGCCCTGGGCGTCAACGCCGGAAGCGGGGTGGGCGAGAACGCCTTCACGGGCGTGGACCGGGCCTACCGGGGGCGCGGGCTCGCCACCGCGCCGAAGCTGCTCGTCGTCCGGGAAGCCCGGCGGCGCGGGGTACGACTCCTCGAGACGGGCAACGACAGCCGCAACGCGCCGATCCTGAGGGTCAACCGCCGCTTCGGCTACGTGCCGCTGCCGGGCTGGTTCACGGTGGAGGCGCCGCTCTGACGCCCCTTCCCTAGCCCTCCCCCTCCGGCACCTCGCACGTCTCGCGGAAGACGAACTGCCCGAGCCGCTTGCGGTGGCGGCTGCTCCAGTCGATGGAGGGCCGCTTTTCGTCCTCCGGAAGGTAGCCGAGGCGGTAGACGGCCATGAGTTCGAGCCCCCCCGGCACCCGCAACAGGTCCCGGATCGCCCGCCACTGCCGGGGAATCTCCATCGGCGTGGAGACGAATTGCAGGCCCATCCCGATCTCCCCGACCGCGTTCCAGATGTTTTCCATCGCCGCACCGAGGCCGAAGACGGAGTAGAAGCCGCTGAGCTCCCCGGGCCGGTACTCCGCCTTGTCGAGCAGGGCGGCGAGGAGCAGGGGACTGCCCTCCACCAGCCGCCGGTTGTCCTCGCCGAGTTTTTTCGGCACGCCGAGCTGGCGCATGACCCGGAGCCCCGCGTCGGAGAAGACCTGACGGGTGAAGGGGCGCAGGGGACCGGGCAGGTGGTCGATGTGGATGCCGTCGCGCTTTTGCTCCAGCTCGGCTTCCGAGAAGCGGAAGTAGCGGCGGTAACGCTCGAAGAAGACGCCCGCCTCGATGAGTTCGGTCATGCTCTCGCCCGAGATGCGCGCGACCTCGCCGATGGTGCCCTTGTCCTCGATGAGCACGAAGCGCCACGGCTGGCTGTTGAAGTGGCTGGGGGCGGCCTGCGCGACCCGCATCAGGAGGTGCTGGTGCTCGCGGCTGACCGGATCAGGCCGGAAGGGGCCGTTCGTGGTCCGGCGGGCGAGCATCCCCTCGATCAGCCCGGCGGCGGGCACCCTGGGAGGGGACGGGGTGACGGGCGGGACGGTCATGCCCGCAGGCTAGCGCGGCGGTCCGGGGCGGCGTGCCCCGCGCTCACCACGCCCCCCACAGCCCCGCCCCGAAGGCCGCCGCACACCCGAGCGCCAGCCGCCAGTGTCCCGCCCGCCCGGGCCGGGTGCGCGGCATCAGCAGCAAGAGGGCCAGCGCGGGCAGCAGGGCAAGGCCGCGCCCGCCCGCGAGCACCCCCGACACGCCGACCCCCGCGCACACCGCGAAGAAGAGGGCGTGGTGGACCCAGCGGGCCGTCAGCCGCCAGCGCCCGAGTTGCAGGCCCAGCCCCAGCGTCAGGAGCCCGCCCATGAGGGCGGCGGTCAGGAGGAGAGCGAGGCGGTGCGGGTCCACTTGTCCCATGCTCGCACAGCTCTCCCCAGGCTACCCTGGCGGCGATGAAGTTCGCGCGCCCGTCTGCCGCCTTCCTTGCCCTGGCCGCCCTGCTCGGCGGGGGACTCTCGGGGTGCCGCTCGGAGACGCGGGGGGGCGCCGGGGAGGACCTGACCGCGCGGGTGCTGTTCACGGTCAACGGCACCTACGACGCCCAGGCCGACCGGCGCGAGCGGGTGGGCGGCGGGCTGCGGCGCATCACCTGGACCTCGCGCCCGCCGCTCCCCGCCCGCGCGGTGATCGTCCGCTTCGACGGCAACGTCCGCTCCCTGTCGTGGGAGCTGGAGGTCGAGGGCCCCGAGTTCAGCGCCCGCAGCCTCGCGGGGGAGGGGGCCGCCACCGTCTCCACCCCGCAGGGCGAGGGGCTCAGGCCCCGGGGAGGCCGCCTCGCCGAGGTGCTGATCCTCCGCACGCCGGGGGGCCTGCGCCTCGTGACGCGCGGCTTCGTGATCCGGGAGGAACCGTCGCTGCTGCCCGCCTTTGAAGAGAAGCGATGAAGGTTGAGGAGCAGCGGGGCCCGTGACTCCTCATCGCCCGTTCCTCACGACTCCACGCGGTTTCTTCCCGACCGCTTGGCTGCGTACAGGGCCTGATCGGCGCGGGCGAGCAGGGCGTCCGCCGTGTCGTCCGGGGGACGAAAGGAGGCCACGCCCAGGCTGGCGGTGACGGGGAGGCCCGCGACGGGGGAGGCGGCGACGGCCTGGCGCAGCCGCTCGGCGAGGGCGTGCGCCTCGGGCTTGGCGAGGCCGGGCAGCAGGATCAGGAACTCCTCGCCGCCCCAGCGGCCCACCAGCCCCCCACTGCCGCGCACGGTGCGGCGCAACCGCTTGGCGACCCCGCGCAGCACCTCGTCGCCCGCCGGGTGGCCGTAGCGGTCGTTGACGGCCTTGAAGTGGTCGATGTCGCACATCACGGCGCTCAGGGGGGTGCGGGTCTCCAGGGCGTGGCGCAGCCGGTCGAGAAGCTCCTCCTCGGTGGCGGCGCGGCACAGCACCCGCGTCAGGCCGTCGAAGCGGGCCGCCTGGAGCTGGGCGCTCGCCTGCTCGTGCAGGGCGAGGTTGGCCTCGATGAGGCGGGCGGCGACGAACGACACCCCCGCCAGGGCCGCCGTGGCGAGGCCCCCCGACACCCACGCGGCCAGGAGCCCCGGGGAGAGGGGCGGCCCCTCCAGCAGCACGAGGCCCAGCCCCGCGAGGACCGTCAGGACCGCCGCGCCGCCCCACGCCGAGCCCAGCAGCAGGGGCGCGACTCCGGCCAGCGCCGCCGCCCAGAGGGTCAGCTCGGCGGGCTGGAGCCCCAGCGAGACCATCCGCCACGCCTCCAGCCACAGCAGGGGCGTCAACAGCACGAAGGCCCCCACCCCCACCCGGCGGATGTGCCGGGGAGCCAGCGCCGCGCCGAGCAGGGTCAGCACGAACACGCCCGCCATCCAGAATTTCGGCGTCTGGTACGCTGCCGGAAAGGCGCCCGGCGGGTCGAGCAGGGCCGTGACGGCGGCGAACAGCAGGTAGGCTCCGCCCAGCAGCCACAGCGCCCACTGGCGGCTGCGGTGCAGCGCGGGGCGGAGGGGGGAGGCGAGGCGGCGCGTCAGCATGGTCTCGCCCCGCAGGGTAGGCGCCCCCGTCTGACCGTTCCCTTGCAGCCTGACCGGGAGGTCACCTCCGAACATGAAGACGCCGCCCGCGTCCCGGATGGGGGGGCTTGCGGGCGGCGCGGAGGGGAGGGAGGTTCAGCCGAGCAATTCCTCGGGCTTGAAGAACAGGCCCAGCTCGCGCTCGGCGCTCTGGGGCGAGTCGCTGCCGTGGGTCACGTTCTCGCCCGTGGTGGTGGCGAAGTCGGCGCGGATGGTGCCGGGGGCGGCGTTCGCGGGGTTGGTCGCCCCCATCATCGCCCGCCAGCCGGAGACGGCGTTCTCACCCTCCAGCGCGATGGCGACGACCGGGCCGCCCGTGATGAACTCGACGAGTTCGCCGAAGAAGGGGCGCTCGCGGTGTTCGCCGTAGTGGGTCTCGGCGACCTCGCGGGAGATCACCGTCTGCTTGAGGCCGACCACGCGGTAGCCCTTCTTGGCGATGCGGGCGAGAATCTCGGGCGTCAGGCCCCGGCGCACGCCGTCGGGCTTGATCATGGCAAAGGTGCGTTCCATACCGCCCGCGAGGATAGCAGGCAGGGGCGCCCTGGGCCCCGTGCCGCGGCTGAGGCGGACAGTCCCGGCCCTCTCCGGGCGCGGGGCTCAGGGGGCACGTTCGGCCCGTCCGGCACCTTCCAGCCTGTCCAGTCCGGCCCCTACAATGAAAAAATGACCAATATCCCAGACCCCCGCCCCTCACCGGCGGCGGCCACCATCGCCCTGACGGCGAGTGCCCTGGCCGCGGCGGGGCTGCTGCTCTTCCCCCTCGCCACCCTCGGGCGCGACTTCAGCGCCGGGGGCGTGCTGCTGCACCTCACGGGGGGCACCCTGAACCTCAGCTCCAGCCAGCAAGCGCCCCTCCCCGCCGTGGGTCCGGTGCTCGCGCTGGGCTGGACGGCCCTCGCCCTGCTCGTGGCGAGCGTGGTGGGCGCGGCGCGGCGGGCACGCTGGGTGTGGCTCACGGGCCTGCTCGCCTTTCTGGCGGGGGTGGCGGCGGTCTTCGTGCTGCGGGGCGTGCTGAGTGCGGAGACGGCGCGGGTGCTCACCGACACCAGCCTGCGGCCCGGGGCGCGGCGTCAACTGCGGAACTTCTACGGCGGGGGCGGGATGAACCTGGGCCTTTTCCTCGCGGTGCTGGGCGGCCTGATCACGGCGGTCGCGGGGCTGAGTGCCCGGCGCGCGTGGTGGGAGCGGCTCGACCGCCTGCGCGGCCTGCTCGTGCCCGCCGTCGCCATCGCGCTCGCGGTGCTGGTGGGCGCCGTCGTGGTCCTGATCGTGCAGCCTGGGGTGAACTCGGGCGACGTGCCCTTATCGCTGTGGGGCCGCTGGCTCGCCAAGAGCGACGTGGTGTACTTCGTGTACTCGGCCCTCTTCGCGCCCGTCACGGCGCTCAACCCCTTTCTCGACAGCCTCAAGCTCGCCACGCCGCTCATCTTCACGGGGCTCTCGGTGGCCTTCGCGTTCCGCACGGGCCTGTTCAACATCGGCGCCCCCGGGCAGCTCACGATGGGGGCCATCGGGGCGACGCTGGTGGGCGTGTACGGGCCCGCCGGGCTGGGGTGGCTCCTCCTGCCCCTCTCGGTGATCGCGGCGGGGCTGGGCGGGGCGCTGTGGGGGGCGATTCCGGGCTTTCTCAAGGCGCGCTTCGGGTCGAGCGAGGGCATCAACACGATCATGCTCAACTACATCGCGTCGGCGATCTTCATCTTCCTGATCGGCAGCGAGACCTTCCCCTTCCTGGGGCGGGAATACAACCTCCCCTTCAAGGCGGAGGGCTTCGAGCCCCGCAGCGAGGAATTGCAGGAGGCGGCGCGGCTCCCCACCCTGCTGGGCCTGTTCAACGTGGGCGGGGCGGGTGGAGTGGCGCTCACCATTGCCCCCCTGGTGGCGCTCGTCGCCTTCCTCGTCGCCCGTCCGCTGCTCGCCCGCGCCCGGGTGCGGCAGGGCACCCTGCTCGCCCTTCTCGCGGCCCTCGTGCTCGGCGCGCTGACGTGGCGGATCGGCATTCCCGTGCAGGTGACGGGGAGCCAGCTCAACGCCTCCTTCCTGATCGCGCTCCTCTGCGTGGCGCTGTTCGGGACGCTGATGTGGCGCACGGCGACGGGGTACGCGCTGCGGGCGGTGGGCCTCTCGCCCCGGGCGGCGGAGTACGGCGGGATCAGCGTGGCGCGCGGAACGATCCTGGCGATGACGCTCGCGGGCATGTTCGCCGGGCTCGCGGGCACGCACTACGTGAACGGCGGGGCGCTCGACGAGTACCGCCTGCGGGGGAATACGCCGGTGAACGTGGGCTTCGACGGGATCGCGGTCGCGCTGATGGGGCAGAGCACCCCGGCGGGCGTGGTGGCGGCGAGCGTCCTGTTCGGCACCATCGACACGGGCGGGCTGGAGGTGGACCAGCAGCTCGACCGGGTGAACCGCGACATCGTGACGGTGCTCAAGGCATTGATCGTGCTGTTCATCGCGGCGGGGGGCTTCCTCAGCCGCCGGGTGACGGACCCGCCGCCGCCCCAGCTCGTGCAGGCGGCCAGCGCGGGCGGCGCGGCCCAGGGGGCTCAGCTCTCGCCCGCCGCCGCCGCCGGGGAACGCGCCACGCCGCTGCCCAACCTCGGGGTGAGCAGCGAGACCAACGCGCGGGTCGAAGAGGCCCAGAAAGGGGGCCGCTAGATGGAAGGCCTCTTTGCCCAACTCCTGACGACCGCCTTCCTGGCGACCTTCATCCGCTCCGTGGTGCCCCTGCTCCTGACCGGGCTGGGGGGACTGTTCAGCGAGCGCAGCGGCGTGGTGAACATCGCCCTCGACGGCCTGATCATCTTCGGGGCGCTCGCGGGCGCGGTGGCGACCCTGGTGCTGGAGCCCACCTTCGGGGCGCTGGCCCCCTGGCTGGGGTGGCTGGCGGGGGCGCTCGTGGGCGGCCTGATCGCCTGGATTCACGCGGTCGTCTCCATCAAGTACCGGGCCGATCAGGTCATCAGCGGCACGGCGATCAACCTGCTCGCGAGCGGGGTGCCCGCCGTGATCCTGACCGCCCTGTACGGCACGAGCACGGAAAGCCCCAAGGTCCAGAACCCGCTGCCGCTGATCGGCGTCGGGGAACTGCGCTTCAGCCCGCCCGTGTTCTTCGCGTTCCTGACGGTGGCCCTGGCGTGGTACGTGCTCTACCGCACCCCCTACGGCCTGCGGCTGCGGGCGACGGGCGAGCATCCCGGCGCGGCGGCGAGCATGGGCGTGAACGTGCGCCGGATGCGTTACAGCGGGGTGATCCTCTCGGGCGTGCTCGCGGGCACGGCGGGCGTCTTCCTGAGCATCGGCAACCTCGACTCGTACGTGCGCAACATCAGCGCGGGGCTGGGCTTCATCTCGCTCGCGGCGCTGATCTTCGGGCAGTGGAAGCCGCTCGGCGTGCTCGGCGCCACCCTGCTCTTCGGCTTCCTCCAGGCGCTCTCGATCACGCTGGGCGGGACCGACCTGCTGCCGCCGACCCTGGTGACGGCGCTGCCGTACCTCATCACCATCATCGCGCTGATCTTCACGGGCCGCAGCGCCGCCCCCCGCGCGCTCGGCAGACCGTACGACGGCTGAGGCGGGAGGTGAAAGGAGGCGGGCCTGGGACGACCGGGCCCGCCTTCCCCTTTGTCCCCTCAATTGGGCGGTGGGGCGGAGACCGGGACGGGGAGGGGACTCGGTTCCCCCACAGGCAGCCCAGAGGCCGGGAGGTGGGCGAGCACGGCCCCGGTGAAGGCGCGGAGGATCGGCAACCCGGCGCGGTGGGGCAGCGCGGCGAGCGCGAGGGGCCGGAACAGGGGCTCGGGCAGGGGCAGGGTGACGAGGCCAGGCGGGAGGGGCAGCAGGGCGAGCCTCGGCATGACGGTCACGCCCAGGCCGTGCCCCACCATCGAGAGGGTCACGCTGTCCTGCTCGACCTCTTGCACTCCGGTGAGCGGCACGCCCCGCGCGGCGAGATAGGTGCGGACGCGGCGGTGGCAGGAGTCGCGCCCCGGCGGCAGCAGCAGGGGCTGGGCCGCGAGGTCGGCGAGCGAGGCGGGATGGGTGCCACGCGAGGCGGGGGCGACGAACAGGTACTCGTCGCCGATCAGGGGGGTGAGCGCCAGTTCGGAGGAGTCGTCGGCCACGACGACCGCAAGGTCCACCCGCCCGGATTTCACGGCGGACGGGCCCCCGCCGCAGGCCTCGGCGTCGAGCAGGCTGACGGTCACGCCCGGGTGGCGGCGGCGAAACGCGGCGAGCGCGGGCGGCAGGAGGTGGGTGGCGGTGGAACGGAAGGAGGCCACCCGCAACCTCCCCGACAGCCCCCCGCCTTCCTCCTGCGCGGCGAGCAGGGCGTCGGCGGCGGCCTGCACGGCGGCGCGGGCGTGGGTCAGGACGCGCTCGCCCGCCCCGGTGGGCACGGTCCCGCCCGGCGTGCGGCGCAGCAGGGGACGGCCCGCCAGCCCCTCCAGCTTGGCGACCGCCTCGCTGAGACTCGACTGCGACACGCTGTGTTCCGCCGCCGCCTCGCCGAAGCCCCCCGCGTCCGCGACCGCGATCAGGGCGCGAAGCTGGGCCAACGAGGGGCCGGGGGGCGTCCGGTCGGTCATGGCTCGATTGTAGGCGCGCGGCCCGGTTCAGCCATCGGTTTGCCCGATGACCCACCCGCGGCGTCCCCCCTCCGCCCGATGTCCTAGAAAGGGCACCCGGGCGCACCCTGGGGGGCAGGAGGTGGTCCCCGATGACCCACGCCCGCCCGGTTCCCCCCATCACCCTCGCCCTCGGCCCGATCCGACCCGAGGGCGAGGTCTTCGGCACCCTGATCGCCGAGGTGCTCACGCCGGACGGCCACCCCACCGTGCCCCGGCTGCCCGACTGGGAGCTGCGCGCCTGGGCGGTCGCCCGGCTGGGGGACGCGACGCTGGAGGCGAGGCCGCGCCGCCCGGGGCTGGCGGCGGGGGACCTGGACGGGGACCTGCGGGGTGCCGGGTACACCCCGCTCGGGCCCATTCGGCGGGCGCGGCGGTAGGGGCACCCCACTCCCCGCGTGGACCCACCCCGGTGCCTGCCCCCATTACGCCCTAGATGTGTGGGGAGCGCGTCAGTTGCGGCTCACCCGCCCGCCGCGCGCCCGTGCTTGGCTGTGGGTCCATGTTCCGCCGCCCGACCCTGCTGGCCCTCCTGCTCGGCCCCCTGCTGTGGGGGTCGAATGCTCTCGCGGCACCGGGGACGGTGACCGTTCGCCCCGGCGACACGCTCTACGGTATTTCCAAGCGCAGCGGCGTGAGTGTCGCGCGCCTGAGGGCCCTCAACGGCCTGAAGGGCAGCACCATCCAGCCCGGGCAGAAGTTGCGGCTCAGCGGGGCCGCTCCGGCGACCAAGGCGGTCGTGCCCAAGCCCCCGGCAGCCAGGTCCCCGTCGGTCCAGTCGATTCCCGCCCGCCCGGTCACCGCCCACTACACCGTCCGCCCGGGCGACACCCTGGGCCGGATCGCCGCCCGCGCCGGGGTCAGCGTGGCCGCGCTGCGGGCGGCGAACGGGCTGAGCGGCTCCCTGATCAAGCCCGGTCAGCGGCTGCGCGTGCCCCCGCGCGGCACGGTGGCGGTGGCCGCCCGCCCCCCCGCTCCCGCCCGCCCCAGGACCGAGGTCCGGGTGGTATACGGGTACGTGCGCGCCGGTCCGCGCGATACGCTCGCTTCTCTCGCCCGCAAGTACCACACGACCGCCGCGGGCCTCGCCCGGCTCAACCACATGAACGTCCGCGCCCGCCCGTACGTCGGGCAGCGGGTGCTCGTGCCGCGCCGGGTGCCCGTGCCGATTCCGCCCGCGCCGCGCAGCCAGCCGGTCAGCGTGAAGCGGTTCGCGCCGCTGGGCATCCCCGTGCGGGTGCTGCGGGTGGACCTGCGGCACCGGAACGTGCTCGTCGCGCCCGTGCTGCCCCGGGCGGGCCTGAGCGCGGGCGCGCGGGTGGGCACGCTCGCCCGCACGAGCGGGGCGCGGGCGGTCGTGAACGGCAGCTACTTCCACCCCCGCTCCTACGTGCCCGCCGGGGACCTCGTGATGCAGGGGCGGCTCCTCGCCTGGGGCCGCATTCCCGCCGCGCTCGCCATCACGCCCGACAACCGCGCGACGATCACCACGAGCACCACGCCCCTGCTCGGGCGCCCGCTGGAGGCGAGCTGGCGCGGCATGGAGACCGTGATCGCCACCGGCCCGCGCATCCTGAGTTCGGGCCGGGTCGTCACCCGCTACGGCAACGTCTTTCGCGACCCCGCCCTCTTCGGCCGCGCCGCGCGCAGCGCCGTGGGCCTGGGGAGCAGCCGCGACCTCGTGTTCGTCACCACCCACGCGCGGCTCACGACCACCGAGATGGGCAAGGTGATGGCCCGCCTCGGCGTGAGAGACGCCCTGCTCCTCGACGGCGGCAGCTCCGCGGGCCTCGCCTGGAACGGCAAGGCGGTGCTCGACAGCGTGCGGAAGGTGGCGTACGGGATCGGGGTCTTCACGGACTACACGGGGCGCCGGTACGCGAGGTGAAGGCCTGAGGGTCGAGCGACGGGGGATGAGGAGTCGCGGCCCCTCATCCCCTCCCTGCCCTACCATGCAGGGATGACGTTTCTTTTCCACCGGAGCTGGCCATGAAACCGGAGCAGGTGCAGGCGCAACTCGCGCGGGTGCTGTCGAGCGCCATCTCGGAACTGCGTGACCCGCGCGTGCCGCTGATCGTGACGGTCGAGCGGGTCATGGTGACGGCGGACTACGGGCTGGCGCGGGTGTACGTGAGCGCGATGGGCGCCGACATGCCCGCCCTGCTCGACGCCCTGACGCACGCGCGGGGCCACCTTCAGCGCGAGGTCGCCGCCCAGGTGCGGATGCGGCGCACCCCTACCCTGGAATTCCGCGACGCGGGAGACTCGCCGCTGTGACCGCGCCCCTGCCGGCGAACGCGCCCGAGAGCCGCAGCGAAATCCGCGTGCGCTACGCCGAGACCGACGCGATGGGCGTGGCGCACCACGCGACCTACCCGGTCTGGTTCGAGGTGGGCCGCACCGACCTGATGCACCGGCTCGGCCTCCCCTACACCGAGGTCGAGGCGCGCGGTTACTACCTGATGCTCTCCGGCCTGAACGTCGAGTACCGCCGCGCCGCCCGCTACGACGACCTCCTGACCCTGGTGACGCGGGTGGGGGGCGTCCGCTCGCGCACCCTGACCTTCACCTACGAGGTGCGGCGTGGGGACGAGGTGCTGGCCAGCGGCGAGACGCGCCACATCGCCACGGATAAGAGCTACCGCCCGGCGCGGCTGCCGGACGACGTGGTGGAGCGGCTGTCGGGGAGTCGGTGAGCGGCAACGGGCAAGTTCCGCGACACCACGTTGAGGATGCACACTGGAGATGTGACTGAGCCAGATCGTCTTGAAGCCGTACGGCAACTTTATGGCCGGGTCGTGGGGCTCCAACTCCGCATCGAGAGGACACCTCAGGCGACTCCCCATATCCGCCAGCAGGTCAGAGCCATTGCCGCACCGCTGGAGGGGCTCAACCGGAAACTCAAGGGGCGCTCCAGCTCTGCCCAGCTCGACTTCATTCAGGCCCGACTCCTGACCATTCAACAGGAACGACGTGAGTTGTTCGCTCAGCAGCTCAACCCGCTGATGGGATCGGAGGCTGAGAGCTGACCGCTCCTTCCCCCATCCTCCCCCTCCCCTTCCCGCTAGACTGCCCCCTACATGAGTCACCTGTCGCGCACCCTGCCGATCAAGCGCGCCGCACACGTCTACCTCGTCCGGGAGGAACACCTTCTGCTCGTCGAGGAGCGGATGGACGACGGCAGCATCTTCTACGGCCTGCCCGGCGGCAAGGCCTATCCGGGCGAGAGTCTGGCGAGCGCCGCCGTCCGGCAGGTCGCGGTGGAGACGGGCCTGACCGTCACCGACCTCGTGTTCGTGAGCCTGCTCGAAGGCGAGATGCTGACGGGCACCCGCAACGAGTGTTACGCGAACTTCGGGCGCTTCACGGCGACTTTCAGCGGCGACATCGCGCCCACCGACCCCGAGGTCGTCGGCGTGAAG
The DNA here is from genome assembly GCF_002869765.1 of Deinococcus planocerae. Classification (NCBI taxonomy): domain Bacteria; kingdom Thermotogati; phylum Deinococcota; class Deinococci; order Deinococcales; family Deinococcaceae; genus Deinococcus; species Deinococcus planocerae. The sequence goes on from NZ_PNOR01000007.1 coordinate 102,153, forward strand.
TGGGTGCCCTTCGAGCAGGTCGAGGGCCTCGTGCGCTACGGCCCGCCCCCCGAGGTCGAGGAACGCAACCCCCTGATCTGGGTGCCCACCCGCGACTTCCTGCGCGGCGCGGCCCGGACCTACTACCCCATCTAGCGCCGTGCGACGCAAAGAACAGCTAAGGCGTGCCCTCCTGCTGCTGGGCGTCCTGAGTCTGGGCTGGACGGGGGCGCAGCCGTCTTCCCCCACCACCGTCCCCGCGCGTCCCCTCACCGCGGACCCGGCGCAGACGCTGGGAGACCCCATCTACCCGGGCCTCGGGCAGGCGGGTCTCGACGTGCGGCACTACGACCTGAGCCTCACCGTGGAGCGGCCCGGCACGCCCGAGCTGTACGGCAGCGTCACCCTCACGCTGACGAGTACCCGCGCCCTGCCCGAAATCCGGCTGGACTTCCTGGGTCCGGCGGTGAGCGCCGTGCGCTGGAATGGCCGCGCCGCCCCGTACCGGGTGGACGCGGAGACGCAGAAACTCGTGGTGACGCCGCCCGCGCCGCTCTTGCCGGGGCAGGAGGCGCGGCTGACCGTCGTGTACGGGGGGCGGCCCGGCGTGATCCTCGACCCGGGCTTCGGCGCCGCGCCCGTGGGGCTCGGCTGGCAGAGCGTTCCGGCGGAGGGCACGCGGGCGGGGGCGAACTTCACCCTCAGCGAGCCGCACGGCACCCACACCTTCCTGCCCAGCAACGACCACCCCTCCGACAAGGCGACCTTCACCACCCGCCTCACCGTGCCGCAGGGCTTCACGGCGGCGGCGAGCGGGGTGGAGGGGCCGGTCAGCGAGCGGGGGGGCACGCGCACCTTCGTCTTCACCCAGGCCCAGCCCATCCCGACCTACGTGCTGGGCCTCCACGTGAACCGCTTCGAGCGGGTGACCGCACCCGCCGTGCCCGTGGGGGTGAACGGGGCCGCTGTGGCGCGGCGCGACTACTTCCCGGTAGGCACGCCCGCCAGCGCCCGGACCGCCTACGCCCGCACGGAGGAGGCGTTGCGGGTGCTCTCGGAGTGGTTCGGCCCCTACCCCTTCGGGGCGTACGGGGTGGCGCTCGTCACGCCCCGGCTGCCCGCGCTGGAGACGGCCACGCTGAGCACCATCCCGCCCAACCTGAACACCGAGCGCACCGCCGTCCACGAACTCGCCCACCAGTGGTTCGGCAACGACGTGAGCCCCGCCACCTGGGCCGACGTGTGGCTGAACGAGGGCTTCGCCACCTACTCGGACGTGCTGTGGACGGAAGCGCAGGGCGGAGACGGGCAGGCGGTCGCGGCCCGCTGGTACGACATCCTCGTGCAGGGCGGCAGCCGTCCCCTCGTCGCCACGCGGGAGGAGCAACTCTTCGACCGCAGCGCCTACCAGCGCGGGGCCCTCGCCGTCCACGCCCTGCGCGCGGCGGTGGGGGACGACGCCTTCCGGTCCTTCCTGCGCGCCTACACGGCCCGCTTCTCGGGGGGGACGGTGAGCACCCCGGAGTTCCTCGCCTTCGCCCGCGCGCAGACGGGGGAGCGGGGGGAGGCGGCGCTCAGGGAGTGGGTGGAGTCGCCCACGCTGCCGCCGTTGCCGGTGGTGGCGCGGTAGGACGGGGCGATGAGGGTTCAGGCCCGGGGAGCTGTCCTGCACGTCGCCCAGCACGGTGAGGGACCGCCCCTCCTGCTCCTCAACGGGGGCGGCGGTTGCCCCAACTACCTCACGCCCGTGGCGGAATTGCTGCCCGGGTTCCGCCGCGTCCTCCCCGACCCGCGCGGAACCGGGGAGAGCACGGGGGGTCCACACGAGCTGGCGACCGCCCTCACCGACCTGGAGGCCGTGCGGGAGGCGCTGGGGCTGGAACGTTGGGCGGTGCTGGGTCACTCCTGGGGGGCGGACCTGGGGCTGGCCTACGCGCTGGCGCACCCGGGGCGGGTCACCCGGCTGGTGAGCTGGGCGGGGACGGGCATCCAGAACGACCGAGACTGGCACGCCGCCTACGAGGCCTCGAAGGACACCGAGCCGCGCTTCGAGGTGGCCTGGAACCCGGAGGTCCACCGCTCGCTGCTGGACGACTGGCGGCGGTTCGTCAAAACGCCCGACCTGCTCGCCCGCCTCGCCCGGCTGGAAGTTCCAGTGACGTTCCTGCACATGGGGGCCGACATCCGCCCCGGCTGGCCCGCCGCGCAACTGGCGGCGCTGCTGGCCCGGGGCGAGTTCCGGGAGCTGCCTGATGCACCGCACAACGCCTGGCTGACGCACGCGGCGGAACTGAAGGAGATGCTCAGAACTTGCCTGGAGGAATACCGGGGCTGATCTTCTCCAAACCGCCCTTCCCCCTTTCGGCGGACGCCCCTCCCCTCCCCTTCCTCCTACCCTGCGCGCATGATGGAGGCGATGACCCTGCCACCTGCACCCGGGCGCTCACGCCGGGAGGGGCCGCTCGCCGATCTGCTGAGCGCCCGCACCTACCGCGTGGCCCTGTACGTCGGGCTGGCGCTGCCGCTGGGCGGGCTGGTCTTCTTGCTGCTCGCCGCCGGGACGCTCTTGGGCGTGCTCACCCTGCCGCTGCTGGTGGGCGCCGCGCTGCTGCTGGGGACCCTCTGGCTCGTTCCGGCGCTCGCGGGGGTGCAGCGGTGGCTGGCGGGGCTGCTCGGCGTGCGCTTCTCCCGGGTGCTGCCGCCGCCGACCCACGCGGGCGTCCTCGCCTGGCTGCGGGCGACCCTGAGCGACGGGGCGACCTACCGGGCGCTGATGTTCCACACCGTGCAGCTTCCCCTGGCCGCCCTGTGCTGGGTGGTGCTGGGCTCCTTGCTCGGCGTGTCGCTCCTGGCCCTCACGGCGCCGCTGTGGGCCCGGCGCCCGGACCTCTTCCCGCTGATGTGGGACGGCGGAACGGTGGCGCTCTCGGGGCTCGGCGTCGCGGGGCTGGTGGTGGCGGGGCTCGGGGGGATGCTCGTCACGGCGGCGGTGCTCGACCTGTTCGGGCGGATGTGGGGGCGGCTCGCCACCGCGCTGCTCGCCAACCGGGCGGACGAGGTGATCGCCCGGCGCGAGGTGGCCGCGCTGCGCCGGGCGGCGGGCCGGGTGGCCCTCGGCGACGACCTGGGCGCGACCCTCGCCGACCTGGCGGCCCAGGCGCAGGCGGCAAGCACGGCGCGGGCGGTGGCGCTCGTCACGCCCGACGGCAGCGTGCGGTCGGCGAGCGGCCCCGACCACCCCGAGCTGCACGGTCCCGGGCCGTTCGTTCAGGCGGGCGGGGCGGACGTGCGCCTCGCCTCGGGGGGCGGCGCCCTGGCGACCCTGCCGGTCGTGGCGGGGGGGCGTGACGGCGGCACCCTGCGCGCGGTGTACGCCCCCGGCACCGGGCCCACCCCGGACGAACTCGCCTTCCTCCTGAGCATCGCCGACCACGCGGGCACGGCCCTGCACGCCGCCGAACTCATCGAGCGGGCGAGCGCGCGGGCCGGAGAGCAGGAGCGCGCCCGGTTGGCCCGCGAGTTGCACGACAGCGTGGCCCAGGCCCTCTACGGCATCACCCTGGGCGCGAAGACCGCCCGCGCCACCCTGGGCCGTGACCCGGAACGCACCCGGGCGAGCCTCGACTACACCATCCGCCTCGCGGAAGGGGGCGTCTCGGAGATGAAGGCCCTCCTCTTCAGCCTGCGCCCCGACGCGCTGGAGGAGGGCGGGCTGGTCGCGGCCCTCGCGCAGCACGCGCACGCCCTGGAGGCCCGCCACGGGCTGACCGTCCACGCGGAGCTGGGGGCCGAGCCGCGCCTCTCCCCCGCCGCCCAGGCCGCCGCCTACCGGGTGGCGCAGGAAGCCATGCACAACGTCGTCAAGCACGCCCGCGCGACTCAGGTGTGGCTCACCGTCCGCGAGGAAGGGGGGCAGGTCACCGTGCGGGTGCGTGACGACGGGCGCGGCTTCGACGCCGACAGCCTGCCGGGCGGCACCCTCGGCCAGCGGGGGATGCGGGAGCGGGCGCGGGAGGTGGAGGGCACCCTCGACGTGAGGAGCGAACCCGGCCAGGGCACCACCGTCACCCTGACTCTTCCCGCCGGGCCCCACCCGGTGCCTCAGCCGGGCGCGGAGGTGGGCGCGTGACGGTCGCCCGCCGACCCCCCGACCGACCCCTCCCCCCCGTCCTCGCGCGGATCGCGCTGGGGCTCGCGCTCGTGGCGGGCGGGGTGGGGCTGGGCTGGCAGGGCGCGCGGGTGACGCCGGTGCCCGGCCTGAAGACGGTCAGGACACCGCTGCGCGTGCCCCTCTCGGGGGCGAACTCGCTCAACGTCCGGCTGGAGGGAGACCGCACGACGTTCCTCGTCGGCGGGCTGGCGTGGCCGGAGCGCTCGGCCCTCGTCGGCACGGTCACCCGGCGCGAGCGCAACCCGGTGGAACTGGCGACGGTCCGGCGGGAGAACACCCTCCACGCGAACGTGCGGCTGAACGTCAAACCGCTGGACGAGGGCGTCATCCGGGGAGGCATCACGCCCCTGCAACACCGGCTGGACGTGGGCCTGACCCGGGGGGTGCCCGTCACCCTGACCACCGACTCCTACAGCGGGGAGGCGCGGCTGGACCTCCACGCCCTGCGGCTGCGGGCCCTGAGCGTGCGGTCGGGCTTCGGGGACGTGACGGCCACCCTGCCGGAGCGCCAGAGCGGGCCGCTGACCTTCGTCACGCTGGGGGGCGACGTGGACCTGCGCGCCGGGCCCGGGTGGCGCTCGCCCGCCCTGCGTGTGAACACCGAGAGCGGCGACGTGCGCCTGGGCCTGGGCAACGCCCGCACCGAGGCCCTGAACATCGGCACCCGCAGCGGCGACGTGACGGGCGAGTTGCCGCGCGTGGACCGCCTGAGCGTGACCACGGGCTCGGGCGACGTGGACCTCAATCTCCCCGACGGGGCGGCGGGCACCTTCGACTTCCGCTCGGAGGGGGGGCGGGTGACGCTCGTGGTGCCGCGAGACCGCTCCACCCGGGTTCGCTTCACCGACCGGGGTGCAGTGGACTTGCCGCGAGGGTGGCTGCGCCAGGGCAACACCGCCGCGAGCACCTCCCGCGCCCTCGACGCCCCCGACCTCGACCTGTTCATCGACGCGCGGACGATTGACCTCTCGACCCGCGAGCCGGACACCACCCCCGAAGGAGACCCGACGCCGTGACCGCCGACCCCACCCCTGCCCCCACCCCCACCGTACGCGTTCTCCTCGTGGACGACCACGCCGTCGTCCGGCAGGGGCTGCGCCTCTTCCTGGGCCTCGACCCCTCCATCGAGGTCGTCGGCGAGGCGGCCAACGGCGAGGAGGCGCTCGCCCAGGCGGGCACCCTGCGCCCCCAGGTCGTCGTGATGGACCTGATGATGCCCGTGATGGACGGCATCCAGGCCACCCGGCTCCTGCGCCGCGCATGGCCCGACACAGAAGTCATCGCCCTGACGAGCACGTTGGAGGAACACAAGGTCAACGGCGCCATCGAGGCAGGGGCTATCGGCTACATGCTCAAGGACGCCTCCTCGGACACGCTGGCAGACGCCATCCACGCCGCCGCCCGGGGCGAGGTGCGGCTGCACCCGGAGGCCGCCCGCCGCCTGGTGCGCGACTTCCGCTCCCCCGACATGCGCGAGACGCTGACCCCCAAGGAGACCATCGTCTTGCAGCTCATCGCCCGGGGCCACTCCAACCGCGACATCGCCCAGGATCAGGGGGTGAGCGAGGCGACCGTGAAGACGCACGTGAGCCGCCTGCTGAGCAAGCTGGGGCTGGAGAGCCGGACGCAGGCGGCGCTGTACGCGCTGCGGCACGGGCTGGCGCGACTGGAGGAGGGGTAGGGGGAAGGGGTATTGTAAGGCCGTGGGAACTTTTTCTTTGTTCAGAGTAAGTGAGGGTCATTGCGAGCGACTCAATCATGAATCGTTCAAACTTGAGCGTGAACTTCAACGACTCATCGAGCAGAACATGGAGGGCCTGCTCGGGATTCGCTTTATCAAAAGCGAGCACGTGATATCTAACGGGAGAATAGACACTCTCGGCCTAGACGAAAACAATAGTCCTGTTATTGTCGAGTACAAGAGAGGGATCAACGACTCCGTTCTTTCGCAGGCACTTTTTTACCTTGATTGGCTCGTAAATCACAGGGCAGACTTCACTTTGCTTGTACAACAAAAATTGGGGGGTGACAAAGCTGGCCTGATCGATTGGTCAAAGCCAAGACTCGTATGTATAGCGGAGAATTATAGTCCCTACGACAGGTATGCAGTTAATCAAATTGGTAGAGAAATCCAACTTATACAATATTCTCGTCTCCCAGGCGATTTGCTGCTTTTAGAATTATTAAATGAGGCGGCAAACCCCTTCGGCAAAGGAAATTTAAGTAGTTTGGCCGATATTACCGACTCATCTGATTTTATTCTGCCCGAAGCAATAGGTGCGAGTCACCTTGATGTTTTGCCCACAAGTGATCCTTACATACAAGATGCCTTCCATATCATGGATCAACACATCCTCTCCTTAGGAAGCGACGTTGAGAAACGACCTTTAAAGGCGTACATAGCCTATCGTAAAGTCAAAAATTTTGCGTGTGTACTCATCCGCAAGAACAAGTTATACGTCTACTTGAAGCTAGACCCGAAGTCGGTCGAACTCATAGACGGCTTTACAAGTGATGCGCGTAACATCGGTCATCATGGAACGGGTGACTTGGAGGTCGTAATTGGCTCTCAGGAGAACGCCGAACGAGCCCTTCCCCTCATTGATCGAGCTTACTCTGAAAACCTATGAGATGAAGCGACGGACGCCCTTCCCACCACGTCCGCCTCACCCCTCTTTCCCTTACCCCAAATCCTCCATCACGTCCGCCAGTTCCTTCTTCACGCATGTGAACATCGGCGTGTCCCGCAGCGTGTACATGCTCGCTTCCGTGTAGCGCAGGCGGTGAACGAGGTCCACGAACTCCTGCGGGTAGTCGGAGTCGAAGGACACCACGAACTCCTGGTCGTCGATGCCGTAGGAGTACGAGGTGTTGATCCGCACACCCTTGAAGGGCCCCGAGGCGTAGATGTGCTCGTCCATCATGCCCTGGCGCGAGTGCGGGGTCAGGTCGTACCAGGGGCGGGTCTTGATGAAGGGGTAGATGAACAGGTACTTGCCCTGCCCCGGCAGGATTTCGAGGCCGTGCCCGCTCCCCTCGACGCGGTTGACGTACTGACTGCGACGCTGCATCGAGACGAAGTTGTAGGGCTGGGTCAGGTAACCCATCAGGCGGGTGCGGTTGAGCCTCCCCTGCGCCTCCTGAAACTCGCGCACGTCGAAGGCGATCCGCCACAGCATGAAGTCCACGTCCCCGCGCACGCCGACGAGGCTGTAGGTGCGCTGGATGATGCCCTTCTCGGCGGGAGAGTCGTCCACCCAGCCCTGCGCGGCGGCCAGGAACTCGGCCTTCAGCTCCTCGCGCTCCGCTTGCGGCAGGCGGCGGAAGGCGGGGTCGAGCTTGTAGAAGGCGTAATTCAGGAACTGGCGCTGGGCGCGGTCGGGCTCCCGCTGGGTGACCTGCCCGCTGGGGTCGAGGTCCACCATCATCTTCGGGCGGCCACCGGGGGCACTGCCGGGCCTGCCTCCCGTGGGCGGCGGGGTGTTCTCCGTCTGCGTCGGCTTCTGATCGTCGGTCACCGCGCCACCTCCTGCCCGCGCAGGTCATGGGTGAGGCCGAAGTTCTCCCGGTAGAGCGCCTGAATCGCGTCGTACTCGGCGTCCGTCAGCGGCGCGGCCCCAAAGGTGGCGGCGTACTCCTCCAGCCCCTTCTCGTCGTAGATGTTGGGCAGAACGCTCGCCATCGCGGGGGAGCGCAGGGCGAACTGGAGGGCGAGCTGGCCGATGGTGCGGCCCCGGCCCTCGACAAACTCAGCATTCAGCCCCTCGACCTTCTTCAGGCCGTCCTCCATCCACGCCTTGCGGCGGGCGTTGGTGGTCATCCGCCAGTTGCGGTGGTCGCCGGGCTCGAACTCGGTGTCGAGGGTCATGTACCCCTCCAGCAGCCCCGAGGCGTGCGGCACGCGGGCCATCACGCCGACGCCCTCCCCCTCGGCGACGGGAAGAATCTGCTCGCCGAGCACCTGTTCCAGCAGGTTGTAGATGATCTGGGTGGGCGCCCGGCGCTCCTTGATGGAGGCGATGCCCTCCTCGATCTGCCGCTCGTTCAGCGCGGGGCCGAGGGCGGTGCCGTAGGCGCGGATCAATCCCTCCGCCTTGAGCCCCTCCAGTTCCGCCCACAAGTCGTCCTTGCGGATGGCGTCCACGCGGCAGTTGTGAAGCTGGTAGTAGTCGATGTAGTCGGTGCCCAATCTCTTCAGCGAGCCCTCCAGCGCCTTGCGGAGGTACGCGGGTGTCCAGTCGTGGGGGCGCTCCTGCTGGCCGGGGCGTTCGGGGTGGGTGTAGATGTCGTAGCCGAACTTCGTGCCGATGACGAGCTGATCGCGCACATCGCCGAGGGCCCGGCGCTGGATCTCCTCCGCACGGCCCGAGGCATAGGTGTCGGCGTTGTCGAAAAAGGTGAGGCCGAGGTCGAAGGCGCGCCGGAGCAGCCGCACGGCCATGTCCTCGTCCTTCACGCCCCACCACGTCGTGCCCACCGTCCACACGCCGAAGCCCACCGCGCTCACGGTGAGGTCGGTGCCAAGTAGCTGTCGGTATTCCATGCCCGGAGTATTTCACCGCCTCACGGGGACAATGCACCCCGAACGAGCGGTCAGGGGAAGGCGACTATCATCTGGCCGTGAGACAGCCCATCCCCCTCGCCCGACCTTCTTCGCCGCTGCTCACGGCTCTCGTGGGGCTGGTCCCCCTGGTGCTGTTGGGCAGCGCCTGGCTGCCGGTCGGCGAGCCCATGCCCCTGCCCGTCCGCCTCCTGTTCACGCTGATGGCTGCCGGGCTGATCGCGCTGTTTGTCTGGCTGCCCCGCCGCCTGGGCTACGCGCTGACCGACGAGGGGCTGGAGATTCGGCGAGCCTCGGGCACCTTCGTCTGGCCCTACCGCGACCTGCGGGCGGGCGCCACCGCTCACGGCCTGGGCGTCAAGCAGGCGGGCGTGAATGCGCCGGGCTACTACTCTGGAGCCTTCGCGTGGCTGGGGGAAGGCCCGAACACCGTCCTGGCCCTCTCCTCATCCACCCGGGACGGCGTGCTGGTGACCTACCAGGGGAAGCGGTACTTTCTGACGCCCGCCGACTCGAACGCCTTCCTGCGCGAATTGCGGGCGCGGGGTGTGCCTGATGCCTGACCCGGCCTCACTCCTCGCGCGCCACTTGCTCTGTCACCGCCCGAGGCGGATTTTTGTCGCTCTCCAAGTGAAAGCCTCCGCGGCGTGATCATCAAACCTTGAAATCCCGCGCTGGCTTGCGGAAATGAGGCGCGTCCATCCCTCACCCTGCGCCCAGGAGGCCCCATGAACAAGAAACCCGAGGAGAAGTACACCGACCCCGAACTGCGCGAACGGCTCAAGGACGAGATCATGCAGTCCGACAAGGGCGGCGCGCCCGGGCAGTGGTCGGCGCGCAAGAGCCAACTCCTCGTCCGCGAGTACGAGGCGCACGGCGGCGGTTACATCGGGGAAAAGGACGAGGCCGCCCGCTCGCTCGAACACTGGACCGAGCAAGACTGGCAGACCGTGGACGGCGACGACCACGCCCGGCACAGGAACAGCGTGAGCCGTTACCTCCCCAAGGCGGTGTGGGAGGCCCTGACCCCCGAGGAACGCCGCGAGGCCGAGCAGAGCAAGGTGCGCGGCTCGAAAGAAGGCGAGCAGCACGTGGACTGGCCCCCCGCCGTCCGGCGCGCGATGGAGCGCTTCGAGAAGGAGCAGGGCGGCAAATAGGGCGCTGCTGCCGGGGGAGGTCGGTCGTCACCGCCCCATTGAGCGTATAAAGTTGACAACGAATGCATCCCGCGCTATCTTTCTTCATATCACCGCCCAAGAGGGCGGCTTTTTTGTGCCGGTCCGTGACCTCCTGCCGGGTTCGGAGGACCGGCGGGGCTCACCGGCCCGCGCCCCGACGGGTTGCGGTTCACTCCGGTGCTGGTTTACGTCCTGTCACGGGGCGCCCGGCCTCCGACCACGCCTTCATCCCGCCGTCCAGGTGAGCGACGTTCGTGTAGCCCATCTGCCGGAGGGTGTCGGCGGCGAGGGCGGAGCGGCCCCCGGAGGCACAGTGCAGGATGAGGCGGCGGCCAGGGTCGAACTCGGGCCGGTGGTACGGGCTCGTCGGGTCGGCCCAGAACTCCAGCATTCCGCGTGGCGCGGCCACGGCACCGGGAATAACGCCCGTCTGGTCCTGCTCGCCGGGTTCGCGCAGATCGACCAGCACGGCGTCCCCACGCTCCAGCTCGGCGGCGACCTGATCAGCGGAGAGGTTCTCGACGCGTTGCCTGGCCTCCTGAACCATCTGCATAGCCGTCTTCGGTGACATGACACCCTCCTTGCGACCGTCAGGGATCGCTCCCGCGGAGGAAGCGTCCCCTTCACAGGGTGATCCTGAAGCACGAGGACGAGATGAGGCGTAACCTCTCACCCCTCCGAAAAGCAGTGTCCCGCAGCCTCACCGCAAGACAGCCCGTTCATGTCCGTCGAGGAACGGGAAACACCAGCCGGAAGTCCGGCACCCCCAGCGTCAGGTGCGGACGGACGGAGACGAGAGGGGGGTGAAGACCGTCCACGTGCAGGACGGTGAGGCGGGCGGGGGTGACGTGTCCCTGCGCGCTCGGTGTCGTGAAGAGCCAGCCCTCGTCCCCATCCAGCGCGGGCTGCGCCAGCGTTCGCAGCGGAGCGGGGACGAGTGCGGTGGTCACCGGGAGACGGAGGCCGCCCCACCGGTAAGCGAGGTGCGCGACCCCCCGCCCGTCCGCCCCGGTCACGCGCACCTGACCGCGGCCCGGCTCCCCCTCCCACTCGAATCCGGCGGGCCGCTTGGGAATGCCCCAGTTGCGGCGGCCCCCCGCCACGCTCGCGCGCGTGCTGACCACGATGGACCGCACCTGTGGGCGCGGCCCGGCGGGGCTGGCGACCGGAGCCTCCACCCACAGCAACTCGTCGTAGGGGCCGACCGGGGAAGACGCGTAGCGCACCAGCATCAGCGCCCCGAGCGGGAGATGCGGCGCGGGCGCGTAGAGCGCGACGAGGCCGTGCCCACGCAGGGTCCAGGGGGGCGGCGTCATGGGGGCAGGGTACGCGCTAGCCTGCCCCCATGCTCAAGCACGTCTCCTTCCTGACCCGGGACCTCGCGGCCACCCTCGCCTTTTACGGGCGGCTGGGCGGCGTGGTCGAGAAGGACGCGACGACCCACGAGGGCTTCCGGCGCGGCGTGGTGCGGCTGGGCGAGGGCCGGCTCCAGTTCTTCCAGATCGGGGGGGAGGTGCCCAGGCCACACGCCCACTGGGCCGAACACGTCGCCCTGCACGTCCCCGGCCTGCGCGCCCTGCTGCCCGAATTGCGCGCCTCGGGGGTGACCGTCACCTGCGACCTTCAGCCCAGCCCCGGCGGGCGGGACATGGCCTTTGTGCTCGACCCGGACGGGCGGCAGGTGGAGCTGCTGGAGGCGGAGGGCTGAAAGCGGAAGGCAGATGGCCCGGGAGTGCTCCCGCCATCTGCCTTCCGCCTTCGACCTTCTGCGCCCCAACTACGGCCCTTCGGTGTAGACCCGGCTGGGGTAGTAGTACTTCTCCATCAGCAGCTTGCCGAGGGCCACGGTGGGCACGGCGAGCAGCGCGCCCGTGAAGCCCAGCAGCGCCACGCCGACGAGGATGGCGACGAGGACTGTGATGGGGTGGAGGTCGGTCGTCTTGCTGAGGATGTAGGGACTCAGGAAGTTGCCCTCGATCTGGTTGGCGGCCACGAAGACCACGATGACGAGCAGCATGGTCACCCAGCCCGACGGCAGGGCGAGGAGCAGGGCGGGGGTCGCGCCGATGATCGGGCCCAGGTACGGCACGATGTTGAAGGCCCCCGCGAGAAAGCCGATGGCGGCGGCGCTGGGAATGCCGATCAGACTCAGACCCAGCCACACGAAGATGCCGATAAAGAGGGCGATCACGAGCTGACCGCGTACGTAGCCGCCGACCGCCGTGCCGACGAGCCCGGTGAACTCCAGCACCCTGGGCTGCCAGGGCCGCGGGAAAAAGCGCAGCAGGGCGGCATTGACCCGGCTGTAGTCGAGCATCAGGTAGATGCTGAGCAGCAAGATCAGGAGGATCTGCCCCACCACCCCGCCGATGGAGACCAGGCGGTTGAACAGCGAGCCCGTCGAACTCAGCGCGTTTTGCAGGATGGGGATGATGTTCGTGCCGAGGTTGCGCAAGTAGGCCTGCGCGGCGTCGGTCAGGCGCTCGCGGGCATTGTCGAGCCCGGTGATGCCCCGTTCCTGAAGCCAGCCCCCCAGCCGGTCGAGCAACTCGCCCAGGCGGCCCACCTGATCCGGCAGGGTGTTGAGCAGGCTGATGAGCTGCGCCGAGACCGTGACGAGCAGCGCCCCCGCCAGCGTGAAGATGCCCGCGAAAATCAGGAGCACGAAAAACACGCCCAGCCCCCGCTTGACCCGGCCCCGTTCGAGCCAGTTCAGCAGCGGATTGGCGAGGTAGGCGATCAGGAAGGCCACGAGCACGTCCACGATGACGGTGGCGACCCGGCCCAGCAGCCGGTAGGCGACGTAAAAGGCGAGCAGGAACGCGGCTGCGCGCACCCACGGGTTGCGCCACACGTACTGAAAGGCGTTGAGCGGTTTGGGGGGCGCGATCATGCCGCCCATGATATGGACTCGCCGCGCCGGACCCCTCCCATCCCGGTCACGGGTCGGGCCCGCGCCTCTGCTACAGTGACCCCATGTCCAGCGACCCCATGACCTTCGCCTGTTGCCTTCCCTAGCGGTCAGCAGCGCCCCTGCCGCCGCGCCCCCCCTCGATGTGGTGCGGCGGCTTCCTTTGTTCCCCTGCCAGGAGTCCCCATGCGTCATCCCACCCCACGCCAGCCCGACCCCGACCTCTTCCTGTACGACACCCTGCGGCGCCAGAAGGTCCGCTTCGTCCCGACCACGCCGGGGCGCGTGGGCATGTACCTCTGCGGGCCGACCGTCTACTCCGACGCGCACCTCGGGCACGCGAAGAAGGAGGTCGCCTTCGACGTGATCCGCCGCGCGCTGATGCACTTCGGATACGCGGTGCGCTACGTGACGAACGTGACCGACGTGGGCCACCTCCAGAACGACTCCGACGACGGCGAGGACAAGCTGCTCGCCCGCGCCCGGCTGGAGAGCCTCGAACCGATGGAGGTCGCCGACAAGTACTTCTGGTCGTTCAACCGCGACATGGACGCCCTGAACGTCCTCAAGCCGAGCATCAACCCCCGCGCGACCGGCCACATCCCCGAGCAGATCAAACTGATCGAGGAACTGATCCGGCGCGGCCACGCCTACGAGGCCAACGGCAGCGTCTATTTCGACGTGCGGAGCTGGCCCGAGTACGGCAAGCTCTCGGGGCGCAGGCTCGACGACCAGGAGGAGGGCACCCGCGAGGAGGTGCGCGAGGAAAAGCGCGATCCCCGCGACTTCGCCCTGTGGAAGCGGGCAGAAAGCGGTCACATCATGCGCTGGGAGTCGCCGTGGGGCCTTGGTTTTCCCGGCTGGCACATCGAGTGCAGCGCGATGAGCCTCAAGTACCTCGGAGAGGGCTTCGACATCCACGGCGGGGGGCTTGACCTCCAGTTCCCGCACCACGAGGCGGAGATCGCGCAATCGGAGGCGGCGGGGCATCCCTTCGCCCGCTACTGGATGCACAACAACATGCTCACCATCGGCAGCGAGAAGATGAGCAAGAGCAAGGGCAACTTCACCACCGTGCGTGACGTGCTGGAGCGGCACGACCCGATGGTGGTGCGTTTCCTGCTCGTGTCGAGCCACTACCGCTCGGTCACCGAGTTCAGCGACGCGGCCTTTGAGAGCGCCCGCAGCGGCTACCGCCGCCTCTCGGAGGCCCTGCACGAGGTCGAGCGCCGCCAGCCCTCCGCCTCCGAGCGCCCCGACCCGGCCCTGCTCGCCAGGATCGAGGGCCATGTCCGGGAGTTCGAGGACGCGATGCGCGACGACTTCAACACGCCCCGCGCGGTCGCCGCCCTCTTCGGCCTGACGACGGACGTGAACGCGGCCCTGGGCGCCGGGGAGGTCGGGCGGGAGGCGCTGGAGGCGGCGCGCGACGCCTACCGCTCCCTCGGGGGGGAGGTGCTCGGCCTCTTCGAGGAAGGCGGCGGCCCGGCCAGAGAGGACGACACGCCGGTCGTGGGCGCCCTGATGGAGCTGGTGCTCAAGGCGCGGCAGAATTACCGCCTGAACAAGCAGTACGCCCAGGCCGACGAGCTGCGCGAGACCCTGAGCGCGGTCGGCGTGACGGTGGAGGACACCAAGGACGGGCCGCGCTGGCGGCGCTGAGCCTCGCCCCGCAGGGTGTCAGAAAGTTGTCAGGACTCCCTGCCTATCCTGAGGGCGAGCGGTGAACCCTTCACCCTCTTTCCCTCCCCGTAGAAGACGCGCCACCCTCCCCGGCGCGTCTTCTTGTTGTGGCGTGGAGCAAATAAACGCCGGGTCACCCCCGCCTCACCCGTGTGGGGAGCGCGGCGGTACACTCGCCCTATGCTGCCCCTCGTCAAGCAGGTGCTCGACAATTTCAACTTCGACGTGGACCCGGCCCTCTCTCAGGACGAGAACGTCGAGGAGGTCATCAAGAGCGCGGCCCTGCTCTCGGGCGCGATTGCCGTCGAGCCCGTGCCCTTTGCCGACATCCTGCTCATCACGCCCCTTCAGGCCAAGATGGTGCTGCACGTCGGCAAGATCTACGGCTTCGACATCACCCCCGCCCGCGCCCGCGAGATCGCGCAGGAACTCGGCGCCACCGTCGTCTACGGCGTCCTGGCCCGGCAGATTATGCGCGGCCTCGCCAAAATGGCCCTGCCCGTCATCGGCGGCCTGATCACCGCGCCCGCCGTGTACGGCTGGACCTTCGCGCTGGGACGCATGGCGCAGCGGTACTTCGAGCGCAAGCGCGCGGGCCTGCCCTTCGAGCGGGGGGATCAGGTCCGCGTGGTGCAGGAGGCCAAGGAACAGACCCGCCGCGTGCTGCCGAGCGCGCAGGACTTCAGCGACCTCGCCAGTGAACTGCGCCGCCGCGCCGAGGAGAAGGGTAAGGGGCCGGGCACCGACCCCCGGAACCTGAACTGAGGCAAGAGCTTTCGGGTGGCCCGGGCCGCTCTCTTCTGGTTGGCGTGAAGAGGTCCGGCCTCTCCCCTGAGTCATGATGGACTGGTCAGAGGAAGACTGGGACGGCTCCTGGCTCGTGATCCCCGACCTGCACGGGCACGCGACGCGGCTGCGAGCGGCGTTGCAAGTCGCAAACAGCATTCACCGCAGGTCCCGCCTCGTGTTTTTAGGCGACCTGATCGACGACTCGCCCCGCAGGCAGGAGGCGCGGCGGGCACGGGCCGACCCCGGAACAGCCGACGCCTCGCGCGAGGTGCTGGCGACGGTCCGCCGCCTCACCGAGTCGGGCCGCGCCGCCGTCCTCCTCGGCAACCATGAGGTGATGGCCGCTGCCGCCGTGCTGGACGACGACCGCGCGCTGATGAACCTGTGGTGGAAGGTCGGTGGGCGCGAGGCCGCCGCGTCTTACGGTTGGGGCGGGAAGGGGGATGCGGGAGCCCTGGCCGGAGACCTGCGCTGGCTGAGGGAACACGGACGGCTGTGGCTGGAGGTCGGCCCACCGGGGGCCAGAGTGCTGCTCGCACACGCCACCCGTCCCAGCCCGCAACGCCTGGCGAGCGGGAAGAACCGGGCCGCCGACCTCTGGCCTTCCGATGCGGACGACGACGTGGTGTGGTTTCCCCTCGCGTTGCCCGGCGATCCCTCCACACGGCGACTCCACCCCCTGCCCGAGGGCTACCGGGCGAGCGTCCACGGCCATATGGAGACACCAGACCTCCACCAGATGCCCGACCGGGAGGGAAAACCCGCCCTTCAGATCGACCTGCATCCCGGCAAGGGGAAGGTGTGTCTGCTCCACATCGACGTGGACGGCGAGATAGAGCCGTATATCCGCCGGGTCTGACTGATCTCCCCCTCTGCACGAGCCCTCCAACGGCGAAGACTCCCACACCTTTCGGCCTGGGAGTCTTGAGAACCGTTCTGCCTCAGTCCAGCAGCGGGTGATCGGTGTACCCCTTCTCCTCGCCCTGGTAGAAGGTGGTGCGGTCGGGGGTGTTCAGGGGCGCACCGCGGCGGAACCGCTCGGGCAGGTCGGGGTTGGCGATGGAGGCGGACCCGAAGGACACGAGATCCGCGTGCCCCTGCTCGATGATCCAGCTCGCGCCCCGCACGTCGTGGAAGCCGCCATTCGCCATCACCGCCCCGCCGAAGGTCCGGCGCACGAGCGGGAGCAGGGTGCGCTCCGGCAGCGCCGCGCCGCGCGTGGGCACGAACTCGGCGACGTGGACGTAACCGAGCCCCAAGGCGTTCAACTCCTCCAGCAGCCGGGTATACGTCGCCTCCAGGTTCTCGTCGCCGATCCCGGCGGCGCTTCCCGTGGGCGAGATGCGGTAGCCGACCCGCTCCGGCTCCCAGACCTCCAGCACGGCGCGCGTGACCTCCAGCGGCAGCCGCAGGCGGTTGTCGAGGGAGCCGCCGTACTCGTCGGTGCGGGCGTTGCTGCCCGTCAGGAGGAACTGTTCGAGCAGGTAGCCGTTCGCCCCGTGAATCTCCACCCCGTCGAAGCCTGCATCCCTCGCGTTTAGGGCGGCCTTGCGGTAGTCGGCGACGAGGCCGGGGATTTCGGAAGTCTCCAGGGCGCGCGGCGTCACGAAGGGGTGGAAGCCGCCGTCGTAGCTCTTGTCGGGCGGCCCAGCGGGGATGGCGCTGGGGGCGACGGGCGTCTCGCCGTTCAGGTAGTCGGGGTGCGAGAGACGCCCGACATGCCACAGTTGCAGGAAGACGCGCCCGCCCCGCGCGTGGACCTCCTCCGTGATCGCCCGCCAGCCCGCCACCTGCTCGGGGCTGTAGATGCCGCTCGTGCGCGGGTAGCCCTTGCCCATAGGGCTGATCTGCGCCCCCTCGGTCAGGATCAGGCCGAAGCCCGCCCGCTGCGCGTAGTACTCGCGGACCAGAGGGCCGGGCACGTCCGTCCCCTCGTCGGCGCGGCTGCGGGTCAGGGGTGCGACCACCATGCGGTTTTTCAGCTTGTTCGGCCCGAGGCGAAAGGGCGTCAGGACGGCGGGCGTGGCGGTGGCCGTGTCCGACTTCGGTTCAAGTGTGGTCATTGGTGGTACTCCTCTCTTGAGGGAGCGAGTATGACCGCACTCCCCAAGCTGGATTGGAAATCACACCGCTTTGTTAAACGAAGTACGCACGTTCTGCCTCCCGCTTGACCCCCACCGCTTCCCTGCGGCAGACTTCCCGCAGGCGTCGATCCGCAGGAGTACCGCGCCACGCACCCAGGAGCGAGCCTGAGACGGTGAGAGTCAGGCGGGGCCAGCAGCGCGGGAAGGGCGGCGGGGAGTCTGTTCAAAGTCACAAAAGTGCCAGCGTTGGCGAATTGCCGGGCTGGAACTGGGGTGGAACCGCGTGGAGCATGACTTCTGCGTCCCCAGGCGAGCACTTCGCCGGGGCCGTTCTCTTTTGCCTCCCCGGCGGGTGCGGAAAGGAGAGGTTATGCCCGCACAGTCGATGGAAGAACTCGTCAGCCTCTGCAAGCGCCGGGGATTTATCTTTCAGGGCTCGGAGATTTACGGCGGCCTGCAAGGCTTCTACGACTACGGCCCCCTCGGCGTGGAGCTGAAGAACAACCTCAAGGCCGCGTGGTGGCGCACGAACGTCTACGAGCGCGACGACATGGAGGGCCTCGACGCTTCCATCATCATGCACCGCCTCGTCCTGCGCCACTCCGGCCACGAGGCCACCTTCAGCGACCCGATGGTGGACAACAAGAAGAACAACAAACGGTATCGCCTCGACCACCTTGTCAAGGACCAGAAGGCGGACGTGATCGCGCGGGTCGCGGATGGCATCGGAGAGAGCGCCGAGAACTTCCCGGCAGTGGTAGCGGCGCTCGTGGCGAATCCTGCGAGGGCGTCCGAAGCCCTGATTGCGGCGGGCGTGCGCGACCCCTTTTCCGGCGAGGTGGGCGACTGGACCGCCCCGAAGCCCTTTAACATGATGTTCAGGACGACCATCGGCCCGGTCGCCGACGAGGACAGTTACGGCTACCTGCGGCCCGAGACGGCGCAGGGGATCTTCACCAACTTCAAGAACGTGGTGGACTCGACCAGCCGTCGCCTCCCTTTTGGCATCGCGCAGATCGGCAAGGCGTTCCGCAACGAGATCACGCCGCGCAACTTCATCTTCCGCGTCCGCGAGCTGGAACAGATGGAGATCGAGTTCTTCTGCGTCCCCGGCACCGACGAGGATTGGCACGAGAAGTGGCTCCAGGCCCGTCTCGCCTGGTGGGAGGCTCAGGGTGTGCCGCGGGGGAAGATTCAGATTCTCGACGTGCCGAAAGAAGACCTGGCCCACTACTCCAAGCGCACCTACGACCTGATGTACGACTACCCCACGCTCGGTTACGAGGAGATCGAGGGCATCGCCAACCGCACCGACTTCGACCTGGGTTCGCACACGAAGGCGCAGGGGGAACTCGGCCTCCAGGCGCGCGTGGAGGAAAACCTCGATTCGGTCGCCAAGCTGACCATCCCCCACCCCGAGACGAACAAACCCGTCGTGCCCTTCGTGATTGAGCCCTCGGCGGGCGTGGACCGGGCGATGCTCGCGGTGCTGAGCGAGGCGTTCACCAAGGAGACGCTGGAGAACGGCAACGAGCGAATCGTGCTCAAGCTCAGGCCCCACCTGGCGCCGATCAAGGTGGCCGTCATCCCCCTCGCCCGCAACCGGGAGGAGATCACGTCGGTCGCCAAGGCGATCAAGGCCGAACTTCAGGGGCTGGGCCTGGGCCGCGTGCTGTACGAGGACAGCGGCAACATCGGTAAGTCCTACCGCCGCCACGACGAGGTGGGCACGCCCTACTGTGTGACCGTGGACTTCGACACCGTGGGCAAGGGGGAGGACCCGAGCCTGACCGACACGGTGACGGTGCGCGACCGGGACACGTTGGGGCAGGAGCGGGTGAAGATCAGCGAGTTGGCGGGGTGGATTCGGGAGCGGCTCCGCTGATGCCGGAGCGGCTAACCGTCTTCCTGATCGTAGACAACGAGCCGGACGCCGAGGATGACTTCTACGCCCTGACCGGCGTGGTGGAGCGGGAGGGCGAAGAGGAAGTCTGGCGTGGGCAGGAAGGTCGCTGGCTTCCGCTGGACCCAGACTGGCGCCAGCGGCGGCGGGAGGTGACGGAGGACGTGCGTGATCTGCTCGGTCCCGCCGACTACTTCCTGCCCGTCGTGGTGCGGCCCCTGCCAGACGGCCTGCTAGACGGAGTGCCGCTGGGCTGGAAACTTCCTCTCTGAACATCCTCACATGCCCCACTCAAGGGCGGGGTTTTGCTCGTATGCTCAGCTATGCTCAAGATGAAAGCCGCCTGCGAGCATTGCCGGACGCCTCTGACCGCAGACGGCGAAGCGACGATCTGCTCCTTTGAGTGCACCTTCTGCCCGGCCTGTGCCGAGGCGATGGATCACGTCTGTCCCAACTGTGGAGGTGAGCTGGTCACGCGGCCCCGGCGAACCCGCTCACTCGTTTCGGCGGCCATAGGCCGGTTCACGCGGCGCTGAGAGGAAACGGGCACAACCCGGCATCCCGCTCCCCCTCGACCTCAGCGGGAGGGAGAAGGCATCGTCCCAGCAGGATTGCTGGTCACACGCCCCCTCACCCCGGCCCTCTCTGCAAGCAGCTCTACGAGTCCCGCAGGGGGAGAGGGAGAAAAGAAGCGGGAGCTGTTGCGCTATTCAAAACGTCTCTCCGGACGTCCGATGAGTGGCGGAGAGTGGACGGTCCTGGCCCACGGCCCCGCCTTGCTCGCGCAGCGAGACGGTGGGGTGGCGACTGGGACGCGACAAGATCACACCTTGCGTTCAGAAGAACCTAACCACCCGCACCGCCCGTGTGTCCTTGCCTAGCGCAGCGCCGCTCCCCCAGCCCCCTCCGGGGGTAGGGGGCTGGGGGGTGGGAGCCAACCGTGGCAAGTCGCCCGGCCAACCACAGAACCATTTCTCTGCCACCCAGAGAACTAACGAAGGTCCCCACAACACCTCCGCCTGCTTTCCCCTACCCTGATCCCATGACCCCCGACCTCGCCACCCTCCGCGCCCTGGACGCCCGCGACCCCCTAGCCTCCAAACGGGGCGAGTTCCTGATCCCAGGCGGCGTGACCTACCTCGACGGCAACAGCCTCGGCGTGCTGCCCGCCCGCGTGCCGGAACGGGTGGAGAAGGTGGTGCGCGAGGAATGGGGCCAGGACCTGATCCGCTCTTGGAATACACACGGCTGGATCAATCTGCCCGCCCGCGTCGGAGCACGCATCGCGCGGCTCATCGGCGCCGACGCGGACGAGGTGGTCGCCGCCGACAGCACGAGCGTGAACCTCTTCAAGGTGCTCGCGGCAGCCATACACGTGAGTGCGGGACGGGACCCCAAGCGGCGTGTGATCCTGGCCGACGAGGGCAACTTCCCCACCGACCTCTACATCGCGCAGGGTCTCGCCGGACTCGTTGGCGAGGCACGGGCGGAGGTGCGGCTGGTGTCCACGGACGCCATCGCGGACGCCGTGACCGACGACACCGCCGTCGTGATGCTCACCCAGGTCGATTACCGCACGGGCGAGCGCCACCACCTTCGGGAGATGACCCGGCACGTCCACGAGCGGGGCGCCCTCATCATCTGGGACCTCGCCCACAGCGCCGGGGCCTTCCCGGTGGACCTGAACGGGGCGGGGGCAGACTTCGCGGTCGGCTGCGGGTACAAGTACCTGAACGGGGGACCGGGGGCGCCCGCCTTCCTGTACGTCGCGCGCCGTCACCAGCCCCACGCCCCGAACGTGCTCAGCGGCTGGATGGGCCACGCCTCCCCCTTCGAGTTCACCTCGCGGTACACGGGCGCGTCCGGCATCCGCCAGTACCAGACGGGCACGCCGAGCATCCTGGCCCTGAGCGCCCTCGACGCCGCGCTGGAGGTCTTCGAGGACGTGGACCTCGCCCAGCTCCGCGACAAGTCCCTGAGCCTCACCCGCACCTTTATCGACCTGATGGGGCCCCTCTGCGCCCGGCACGGCTTCCGGCTCGTCACCCCCGAGGACGACGAGCGGCGCGGCAGCCAGGTCAGCTACGCCCACCCGCACGGCTATGAGGTCATGCAGGCCCTGATCGCGGCGGGGGTGATCGGCGACTTCCGCGCGCCCGATCTGCTGCGCTTCGGCTTCACCCCGCTCTACACCAGCCACGAGGACGTGTGGCACGCGGTGCAGACCCTCGACATCATCATGCGCGAGGGCCGCTGGCAGGACGCCCGCTACGCCGAACGGAACGCGGTGACCTGAGATGAGCCACACCCCCGACCCCGACTCTCCCGAGCGGGCCCGGGCCGACTTCACCCGCTCGCTCTCCTACGGGGACTACCTGCACCTCGACACGCTGCTGAGCGCGCACCAGCCGCTCACGGACGCCCACGACGAACACCTCTTCATCGCCGTGCACCACGTCTCGGAGGTCTGGCTGCACCTGATCAACGTGGAGTTGCGGGCGGCGATGCGGGACCTGGAGGCGGGCGTGGTGGACGCGCCGCTCAAGGGCCTGACCCGGGTGGTCCGCGCCCTGGAGCAACTGACCCAGGCGTGGGAAGTGCTCAAGACGATGACCCCCGCCGATTACCTCCAGTTCCGGGGGGCCTTCGGGGCGGCGTCAGGCTTCCAGTCGGCGAATTACCGGACGATGGAATTTCTGCTCGGCAACCGGCACGCCGCGCTGCTCCGCCCGCACGCGCACCGTCCGGACATCCACGGGCCGCTCGAAGCCGACTTCCACGCGCCCAGCCTCTACGACCTCGCCCTGCGCCTGCTGCCCGAGCGCGGTCTGCCCATCCCCGACGGGGTGCTGCACCGCGACCGCACCCAGCCGCCCACCCCTCACCCCGAGGTGCTGGCGGCGTGGCTGACCGTCTACCGCGACCCCGGGCAATACTGGGAACTGTACGAACTCGCCGAGAAATTTCTCGACGTGGAGGACAACTTCCGCCGCTGGCGCTACAACCACCTCACGACGGTGGAGCGCACCATCGGCTTCAAGACGGGCAGCGGGGGCACGAGCGGCGCCGGGTACCTGCGGCGGGCGCTGGAGACGGTGCTGTTTCCCGAGCTGTGGCAGGTCCGCACCGAGCTGTGAGCCAGGAGGCCGCGATGGAGACCCGCCCCCCGCTTCCGCCCTTCACCCTCGAGACGGCGACCCGGAAGGTCCGCCTGGCCGAGGATGCCTGGAACAGCCGCGACCCCGCGCGGGTGGCGCTCGCCTACACGCTGGGGAGCCGCTGGCGCAACCGCTCGGAGTTCTTCACCGGGCGGGAGGCGATCACCGCCTTTCTGACCCGCAAGTGGGCGCGCGAACTGGACTACCGGCTCATCAAGGAGCTGTGGGCCTTCCACGGGCACCGCGTCGCCGTCCGCTTCTGCTACGAGTGGCACGACGAGGCGGGGCAGTGGACCCGCTCCTACGGCAACGAGCAATGGGAGTTCGACGATCATGGGCTGATGCGGCGGCGCGAGGCGAGCATCAACGACGTGTCCATCGCGCCGGAGGACCGCCTCTTTCGGTGGGGGGCGGGGCCGCGCCCAGAGGATCACCCCGGGCTGACGGAACTGGGGCTGTAACCCGGCACCTCGCCAAAATGCCCCCTCACGGGGAGAAAACGTTTCGCGGGGGTGCCGCGGTTTGACCCGCCTACCCCTCCTCCCCCCGCTCGCCGTACTTGCCCTCCAGGTAACGGCGGTGGGCATCGAGGGTCCGGGACTGGGCCCTTTGCCGCTCGCGGACGACCTCACCCATGCGGCGCTCGATTAGGGTGAGCTGGCCGAGGAGCAGGCGGTCGGCCTCCGGGGTGCGGGGGGCGGCGCGGTAGGTCCGCAGGAGTTCGGGCAGGTCCTCGCGGGCGGCCTGCCGGGCGTCGAAGGCGTCGCGGCCCAGCGAGAGGTCACCCGAGGTCACCCGCAGGGCGTCCCGGGTGGCGATCACGGTGGCGTGCAGGGCGGCGCGGGTGGAAGGCGGCAGGGCGCGCTCACTTCCTCTCAACAGGGCGAGGAGCCCCGCCTCGTCGTCGGCGCCGCCACTTCCCAACGTGCCCGGCGCGTCCAGGGTCACGACGCCCACCTGATCCTCGCGCGCCCGGATGAGGTGGGCCGCCCGCCGCGCCGTCCACACCGCCCCGAAGGTGGCGAGCAGGAGGGTGAAGGCGAGCATCCACCCCGCCACGTCGCTTCCGAAGGCCGTGCCCACCCCGAGGAGCAGCAGCAGCGGCCCGAGCAGCACCGCCCCCAGCACGCACAGCGCGAGGAGCACGAACAGCCCTGCCGCCCGCCGCGCCACGCTGGCCCCGCGCCGCAGCGTTTCCCCCGGCCTCCCGCCCGGTCGCTCGGACGGCAACCACGGGTCCCGTCCCGAGAGATCGAGATTCGCCGGGGAGAGCCGCCGGGCGGGCCGAATCAGGTATCGCACCACCCGCGAGCCGGTGCGGGCGGCGGTGAAGACGGTGAGGGGATTCACGGGCGCCATGATTCTTCAGGGTACGCGAGGGGGGCCGGGCCGGTTCCCGCGCGGCTCACGTTGCCGACCCTTCGGCCTCGTCTCGCCCTGCCTCCCGCCGTTCCCGCACCCGGTTCGCCAGCGCCTGCCAGGGCCCCAACTGGAAGTGGTTGTGCCCCAGCGGGCTCGTCGAGGGCAGCACCCACACCTCGGCCCCCTCCAGCGGCAGGAGCTGCGGGCCGTAAGGCAGCTTGCCCGTCGGCAGGCCCAGCGTCTCGGATGCGCCACGCTTGGAAGTGAAGGCGACGACGGCGGGCCGGTAGTGCCGAATCTTCGCGCGCAGCTCGTCCGGGGCCCAGGCTTCGGTGGGTAAGGCGGCGTCTACCCCGCTGTGCCGCTTCGCCACGTCCGTCAGGCCGATGCCGTACTCCGGCAGGGTTGGGTACTCGCGCGGGGCAAGTTGGCGCGGGGTCAACCCGACCTCATGCAGTACCCGCCAGAACTTGTTCTCGGGGTTGGCGTAGTACGCCCGCGCCCGCGCGCTGATGCGGCTGGGAGCGGTGCCGACGAGCACCAGCGTCAGCCCCGGCTGCAACACGTCGGGAACGAGGTACCCCTCCCCCGCTGGCGGCTGGCCGCCGGACGCGGCCTGACCCCCCTCAGTCGTCGTCGTAGCGCTCCTCCTTGAAGGGGTCGCCCCGCATGTGGTACCCGTTGCGTTCCCAGAACCCGGGCTGGTCGGCGGCCATGAACTCCAGCCCGTTCAGCCACTTCGCACTCTTCCAGAAGTACAGGTGCGGCACGACGAGCCGGAGGGGTCCGCCGTGCTCCGCGTCCAGCGGCTCGCCGTCGAAGGTGTGCGCGAGGAGGTTCTCGGGCCGGGTGAAGTCTTCCAGGCTGAGGTTGGTCGTGTACCCGCCCACGCTGTGCTGCATGACGTGGGTCGCGCCCGGGAGCAGCCTGAGGTGCTCCATCAGGTCCACCACGCGCACGCCCGTCCAGGTCGTGCCCAGCTTGCTCCAGTGGGTCACGCAGTGGATGTCGTACGTCAGCGTGGTCTGCGGCAGGGCGAGGAGGTCTTCCCAGGTGAAGGTCTTCTCCTCGGCCAGCCCGGAGATGCGGACGACCACATCCTGCGGTGCGTAACGTTGGGTGGGGCCATAGGTCAGCACGGGGAAGCGGGTGGTGAGCGTCTGGCCGGGAGGCACCCGCCCCCCCATGTCGTCATCGGGCTTCTTGAAGAACTTGCCGAGCATGGCTGTATTTGACGGCCTGGGGAGGGGAGTCGGTATGGGGAGGCCCACCTTTCCCCATCAGGTGAAGGAATCCGCTAGGCCCAGGTGAGCGCGGCCCCAACCCAATCTGAAGGCTCGCCGTCAGAAAATAGAGAGGTCGGGAGGTGTACAGTGCACACCAAGACCGGGGTGACCTCTTTTCCCCGGTAGTCCATGCCCCGGTCCGGCGCCCGCTGTGGCGCGAGGAGACCCTGCATGAGAGCAACCGACCAGGCCCGGCACGAGGTGGAGCGCGCCCGCTTCCTGAGCGACGTGCGCGACCTGCTGGCGATCCTGCGGCGCGAACCGAACGAGCTGCTGCCCTTTGACTGGGTGCGCCACCTCGGTCCGCAGGGCGAGCACTCCCTCGGCCTCCAGACCATTCCCGTGGAGCAGATCATCGGTTCGGTGGACCGTTACCGCGAATTCGACCGCCACTACCTGCCCAAGGAGCGCCACCTCGACGAGCGCTGGATCGGCGTCCGGTCGGCCCAGCTCCAGGGCAAGGAACTGCCGCCCATCCAGGTCTACAAGGTGGGTGACGTGTACTTCGTCAAGGACGGCAACCACCGCGTCTCGGTGGCGCGGCGCCAGGGTCAGAAGTACATCGACGCGCACGTCATCGAACTCGACGTGACCGTCCCGCCCGACGAGGACGATACCCTGCGCGACCTGATCATCAAGGGCGAGTACGCCCGCTTCCTGCATCAGACCAACCTCGACCGGGTGGTGCCCGGCCACCGCGAAATCCTCTTCACCACCCCGGGCCGCTACGACCGCCTGATCGACCACATCCGCACCCGGCAGTACTTCCTCGACCGCAAGCCGGGGCGCGCCGGGCTGCCGCCCGTCACCTGGGAGGAGGCGGTCGAGAGCTGGTATCGCCGTCTGTATTCCCGGATCGTCGAAAACCTCGAAAAGCACGACGTGATGAGCCGCTTCCCCGGGCGCACCGAGGCCGACCTGTACCTCTGGATCATGGACCACCGTTACTTCCTGACCGAGAAGTACGGCCACGACGTCGGCAGCGAGGAAGCCACCCGCGACTTCCGCGCCCACCACGCCCCACCGCTGTACAAACGGGTCGGTCAGCGCATGAAGCTGCTGCTGCGCGGCCAGCTCGACCCGGCGATGTAGAGCCCCCGAACAGATGCGGCGGGAGGTGACCCTGGCGAACGAAGCTTCGGCACCTCCCGCCCCTCTCCTTTGCCTGAGCGGCGGGTTCCTCGGAAGGCCACAACAAAAAACCCCGCCCGAGGCGAGGTTCTGTGCTCTTGGTACGGAAGGGCAGATTTGAACTGCCGACCTCACGCTTATCAGGCGTGCGCTCTAACCAACTGAGCTACTCCCGTGTATCACGGTTCACCGGCCCCTGCGGACGGCGGGTGCCAATTTAGCAGGCGAACCGTGAAGTGTCAACGCCAGGCACTCACCCCGGGGTGACCTGCACGCCCCGCCAGAAGGCCACCCGGTCGGCGACCATGCGCGCGGCCTCCTTGGGCTCCGGGTAGAACCACGCGGCGTCGGGGTTGACTTGGCCGTCCACCTCCAGGGTGTGGTAGCTCGCCGTGCCCTTCCAGGGGCAGACGGTGTGGGTGGCGCTCGGGCGCAAGTAGACAGAATTCACGCTCCCACGCGGGAAATAGTGGTTGCCCTCCACGATCACCGTGTCGTCCGACTCGGCGATGACCTGTCCGTTCCAGATCGCCTTCATATCCCCAGAGTACCCGACGCGGGTGAACCGCTGACCCATTGACAAGGCCGCAGGATGAGTGCTCAATAGAGGTCAAATGAAACGCTTCCAACTGGTGGGGCGCGTCGGCGCCGTCACGGCCCTCACGCTGTCTCTGTCCGCCTGTGGCCTCTTCAACCCGCCGGGGCAGGGAACGGGCGCGCGCGACTGGCGTGATGACGTCATCTACTTCGCCATGACCGACCGCTTCGCCAACGGGAACGCGGCGAACGACGACGGGGCGAACCAGAATGAGGGCGACCGCGCCGACCGCACCAATCCGCTCGGGTGGCACGGGGGCGATTTCGCGGGGCTGAAGGCGAAAATCGAGGAGGGCTACTTCAAGAGGATGGGCTTCACGGCGATCTGGGTGAGCCCGGTCGTCGTGCAGGTGCCCGCCATTCCCGTCAACGACGGTCCGAACCAGGGCAAGCCCTTCGCGGGATATCACGGCTACTGGGCCGAGGACTTTTTCAAGGTCGATCCGCACTTCGGCACGCTCGCCGAGTACAAGGCCCTGATCGAGACGGCACACCGCAACAACATCAAGATCATTCAGGACGTCGTGGTCAACCACGCGGGCTACGACGCCACCCTGACCAGGACGCACCCCGAGTGGTTCCACACCCAGGCCGAGTGCGACGCGAGCACGAACAAGGAGGTCGACTGCCCCCTGGCGGGCCTGCCCGACTTCAAGCAGGAGTTGCCGGAGGTCACCAAGTACCTCAACGACTTCGTGACGTACTGGCGGGATCAGACGGGCATCGACGGGTTGCGGATCGACACGATGAAGCATGTGCCCGACAGCTACTGGCGGCAGTTCTTCGCCGCGGGCGGGGCGGGCGACCCCACGAAACTCTGGTCGGTCGGCGAGGTGTTCGACGGCAACCCGGCGCGGCTGGCGCACTTCATGAACGACCTCGGCTCGCCGAGCGTGTTCGACTTCGCGCTGTACTTCGCGGTCAAGGACCAGCTTTCGAGCGCTGGGGGCGACCTGGGCCGCCTCGCGGACGTGTTCGCGCAAGACGGCGTGTACCAGGACCCCACCCGCCTGACGACCTTCGTGGACAACCACGACGTGCGGCGGTTCGTGAGCGAGGTGCAAGGGCGCGGCGGCACCCCGGCGCAGGCCGCCGAACGCCTCGACCTCGCGCTGAGCCTGCTCTACACGTCGCGCGGCACCCCCAGCGTCTACCAGGGCACCGAGATCGCGCAACCCGGGCTGGGGGACCCCTACAACTACGTGCTCGGGCAGGGCAACCGCGAGGACATGAATTTCGCGGCCCTCGGGCAGAGCACGCTCGACGAGCGCCTCGCCGCGCTCGCCGCCGCCCGGTCCAAGTTCCGGGTCCTGACCCGCGGCGCCCAGCAGGAGCTGTGGCGTCCCAACGGCGGAGCGCCCATCTTCGCCTACCGCCGGGTGGCGCAGGGCGGCGAGGGCGGCCAGCCCGTCGTCGTCGTGATGAACAACGGGGACACGCCCGTGGACCTCGCCACGCTGGGTGGGGGCGGCATTCCGCTGCTCGGCACCTTCGGGGCTGGGGCGCTGACCGAGATCACCGGGCGGGCCAGCGGCCTCTCCATTGTCGGCGGCAGGCTCGTCGGCACGGTGCCTGCCCGCAGCGCCCTCGCGGTGACGGCCCCGGCGGGGAGCGGCGGGTCGGGCACAGTCAACCCCGGCCTCCCCGAGGTCACGGGCCTGAGCGCGCGGGCCGGGGACAACGCCGTGCAGCTCACGTGGACGGCCTCCACCGACGCCAGCGTGACGGGCTACCGCGTCTACGCGCGTTCGGGGAGCGGGCGGGAGCGGCTGCTCAACTTCGCGCCGCTGCCCAAAGACCAGACGACCTACCTCGCCTCGGGTGTCACGAACGACGTGGAGACGACCTTCCGGGTGGTCACGGTGGACGCCCAGGGGGCGGAGAGCCGGGGGGCGAGCGTCAAGGCCACACCGAGCAGCAAGAACACCGCCCGGGTGACGTTCACCGTGGACGCCCGCAGCCAGGGGAACGGGCCCATCGAACTTCGCCGCTTCGACACGGGCTCGCAGGTCGAGTACCCGATGACCCAGGTCAGCCGCGGCATCTGGAAGACCGAGATCGACCTCCCCCTCTTCCGCGAGGTGAAGTTCAAGTTCGGCAACGACGGTCCCGGCGCCCGGAACAGCGGCTACGAGGGCCCCGGCCAGGGCGACCGCTCGTACGTGGTGGGGACGAACAACAGCTACAGCGGCACCTACGACTTCATCAGCCAGCCCGTGCCGCCCACCATCGAGGGGCGGGTCACGGGAGCGGGCAGCCCGTTGGGCGCGGCGCTCGTCACCGCGACGACGGCCAGCCCCGACCTGAACTACGCGATCACCTTCTCCGACGGCACCTACACCCTCTTCGCCCCGGCGGGCACGCAGACCCTGGGGGCGACGGCGGAGGGCTACGCCGAGGCGACCCGGCAGGCGACCTCGCCGGGGACGGGAGCCGACTTCGACCTCACCCGCGCCGCGCAGGGCGGGCCGGTCGTCGGCAAGTACACCCTCGACGGCGACCTGAGCGACTGGACGGCGCCCAAGGTGAACGCGCAGAGCCCGGGTGCGGGCGTCTTCGGCCCCGACAACAACTGGCTGAGCCTGCTCGCCGACAGCGACGGGCAGTACCTCTACCTCGCCTACACCTACCGGGTGTCGGGCAACAGCGCCATCCTTTATCTCGACACCGGGGCGGGCGGCGCAGCGCAGGCCGACACTTTCGAGGCCTGGAAGCAGGCGGCGACCTTCGGCGGGGGGATGGCGGGGGCGGACGCCTTCGTCGCCCGGTATGAGAACCAGCCCGCCCAACTGCGGCTGGTGCAGGGGGACACCGCCACGCCGGAGGTCGCCACGACCGCCTACTCCATCGCCACCCGGGGCACCCTACCGGCTCAGACGGTCGAGCTGGCGATTCCCTGGGCGGCGCTGGGGCTGAGCGGCCCGCCCGCGGGCGGGGTCAACGTGGTGGGCGGCATCTTCGGCGGGGCCGGGTACGGGGCGGGCGACATCATCCCCGACGCGGGCAGCACGCCCCCCGGCGCGAACACCATCGGGACGGAGGCGGAGAGTCGGCGCGCGACTTTCACGGCCCCCCTCAACGTGAGGTAACCCCTTACACTGGGCGCGACGCGGGAGGCTGCCACGCCGGGGCCTCCCGCCGCTTCTTGCCCTGCGCCCGCCTGACATAGGGCTGACAAAGGGGCGGAGAATGGGAGGGATTGTCATGGTGCTGTCAAGATTCATGCCGAAAAACCCGCAGTTCAGCGCGAAATTCGCCGAGGCTGCCCGCAACGCTCACGCCACCGCCCAAGCCCTGGTGGACCTGCTGGAGAACTACACCGACGTGGAGGCCAAGGTGAGGCGGGTGCGCGACCTCGAACACGAGGGCGACCGCATCACGGGCGAGATCACCAACATGCTCGCCTCGTCCTTCATCGTGCCCTTCGACCGCGAGGACATCATCTCGCTGAACAGCGAACTCGACGACCTCGTGGACGACATGGAGGACGCCGCGCGCAAGCTCAGCCTCTATGGGATCGAGCGCCCCCTGCCCGAGATGGCCCGTCTCGCCCGGGTGGTCGAGCGGCAGTGCGCGCTGCTGGCCCAGGGGATGCCATTGATCGAGGACTCGGGCCGCCTCCAGGAACTCGCCGGGCTGGCGCGGCAAATTCGCCAGCTCGAGGACGAGGGCGACACCATCAGCGACGAGGTGCAGCGTCAGCTCTACGTGGGCGTCACCGACGTACCGGGCATGATCCGGGCGATGCGCGGCGGCGAGATCGTGAATCTCATCGAGGACGCCTCCGACCAGGCGCAGCGGGTGGCGAAGACCGTCGAGAGCATCCTGCTCAAGAACGCCTGAAGCGGGAGCCTCTGACCCATGGAAGCAGCCCTGATCGGTTTCGTCGTCATCATCGCGCTGGCGCTCGCCTTCGACTTCATCAACGGCTTTCACGACACCGCCAACGCCATCGCCACCTCGGTCGCCACCAAAGTGCTCACCCCCGCGCAGGCCATCGCCATGGCCGCGATCCTGAACGTGGTCGGGGCGCTGGCGGGCACGGCGGTCGCCAAGACCATCGCCACCGACATCGTGCCGCAGCAGTTCGCCACCCTGGGCCTGACGGGCGCCGCACTCCTGAGCGCGATTCTATGGAACCTCTTCACGTGGTGGAGGGGGCTGCCGAGCAGTTCCAGCCACGCCCTGATCTTCAGCCTGGTGGGGGCGGGGGTCGCGGCGGGCGGCTGGGGCATCATCATTCCCCGCGGCGTGCAGAAGACGCTGACGGGGCTGGTGAGCAGCCCGGTGCTGGGCTTCCTGGTGCCCATCGTGTTCATGGCGCTGCTCTCGTGGCTGGTGCTGCGCCTGATGCGCCCGCGCACGGTCACGCGCACCTTCCGCTGGCTCCAGATCGGCTCGGCGGCCTTTATGGCTTTCTCGCACGGCGGCAACGACGCGCAAAAGGCGATGGGGATCATGACCTTCGCGCTGAGCGCCTACCTGGGCACCCAGGTCGGGGAGGTGCCGCTGTGGATCATCCTCTCGGCGGCGGCGGCGATGGGCCTGGGCACCGCGATGGGCGGCTGGCGCATCATCAAGACGATGGGCTTCAAGGTCGTGGACCTCAAACCCGTGGACGGCTTCGTCGCCGAGGCGAGCGCCGCCGCCATCATCGTGGGGGCCACCCACCTGGGCATCCCGGTGAGCACGACCCACACCATCAGCACCTCGATCATGGGCGTGGGCACCACCAAGGGCTTCAAGAAGGTGAAGTGGCAGGTCGCCGGGCGCATCGTGCAGGCGTGGATCTTCACCATTCCGGTGTGCATCGCGCTGGGCTGGGCGATTCACAAGCTGATGCTGCTGACGCTGGGGATTTGAGGGGGAAGCGGTCAGCGAGGACGGAGGGGGCGTTCCCGGAAAGGGGGCGCCCTCTTCTCTTCAGGCGTCGCCGCATTTGCAGGGGCAGGCTCCAGGTTGCGTCACTACACTGCGAGACGTGTTGACCGTTGTGCTTGTGATCGTCGTGGCTCTGGCGCTGCTGGCCGTGCTGCTGGCGACTCGCCCCCGAAGAGTGCCGAAGAGTTCACCCGCTGGCAAAAACGCCGAACTGCATTGGGAGCGAAAGATATTGAGTCAGACGCTCGGCAACCGGGGAGCGATGGAACGTGCCGTCACGGCCAAACGCCGCAACTACCCTCGTGCCTCCCGGGCCGACCTGCTGGAGATGGTCCACGACGAGTACGTCCGGGACCGCAACCGCTCGTAAGCCGTCAGCTCCCGACCCGCTCCCGGCTCGCCCACAATTCCACCAGCCCGCGCAGGGTCAGCGTCTCGTCATAGTGATCGATCTCGCGGCAGATGCCTTCCACGGTGCGGGCAAAGCCCCCGGTGGCGACGGCGACGGCGGGGCCCGGCAGCTCGGCGCGGATGCGGCGCAACAGGCCGTCCACCATCTCGGCGTAGCCGTAGACGAGGCCCGATTGCAGGGCGTGGACGGTGTTCTTGCCGATGGCCGATTGCGGAGCTTCGAGAGCGATGCGGGGCAACTTGGCGGCGCGGGCGAACAAGGCGTCGGCGCTGACCTGGGCGCCCGTGGCGAGGATGCCCCCGACGAAGCGGCGGCCCCGCCCGATCACGTCGAAGTTGGTGCTCGTGCCGAAGTCCACGACGACGGCGTACTCGTGTGTGCCCAGGTACCGCTCGGCCCCGAAGAGGTTGCACAACCGGTCGGCACCGATGGCGTCGGGCTGGTCGAGTTCCACCCGCACGTCGGGGAGGCTGGCGGCGGAGACCTCGAAGGGCTCGACCCCGAAGTGACGGCGCAGGGCGAGCGCATAGTTCTGGCCCACCGGGGGCGCCACGCTGCTCAGGACGGCGGCGCGGGGGGGCCGCGCACCCGCCAGGGTGAACAGGCCGTGGAGTTGCAGGGCGAGGTCGTCGGGGAGCACGTCCCGGTTGGTCCGCACGCGCCAGGTGTGGGTGAGGTTCAGGCCCTCTTCGGCGAGCCCCAAGACGGTGCTCGTGTTGCCGATGTCCACGGCGAGCAGGGGGAAGGCAGGGGGCACGCGGGCATTCTAGGGCAGGCGGTTTTCGCTCCGGCTCACCTGGGGGGCCGCCTGCCGGGGCTCCTCGCGCAACTCGCGCGACAGGTAGAAGTCCAGGCCCGTACGGATCAGCGCCACCGCGCCCAGCCGCAGGATGTCCTGCCAGGTCGGCGCGCGCAGGGTCGACAGGATGTCCGCCGCGAGCAGGAACTCCAGCGCCAGAAGCAGGTAGCGGGCGAAGTCGAGCTGCACCGCCCGCACCCCCTCCCCCACCCGGCGCAGCGCCAGCAGCAGCCCCAGGGCGATGGTGAGCGCGGAGAGCAGCTCGAAGAGTTCTTCCAGCCACAGCGCGACCAGGCCCGCCAGTTCACCCAGCATGGCTCTCCTCCATCCGTGCGGTCGTCATGGCCCCCAGCATAGGGACCACACGGCGGCGGCAGAGGGAGCCGAAGCCTTCACCCCCTGTGGCCTAGGCCGATCCCTGTTCTCCCCGGTTTACTGGAAGCTGCCCAGGTCGAGCGTCACGCTGTAGGCGCAGTTCGTGTCCGCCTCGGTGCGCAGGAGGAGTTCCACCCGGTCGCTCGCGCCGATTCCCGCCTTCAGGGGCTCGAAGTAGTAGACGAGGGTGCCCGTCCAGGTGCCGTCGGCCTCCCGCTTGAAGTCGTTGACGTAGCTGCTGCGCAGGGGCGCGATCACCCGGGGCTGGGCCGGGGTGCCCTGCGGTTGGGCCGGGGCGGCGCTCGCTGGAGGAGTCACCGCGGCCCCGGTGGTCGAGGGGGCCGGGGTGGTCGGGGAGGCGCCCTGCCCCGCGGTGGGAACTGCGGGGGCGCGCAGGCGCACGAGGTAGGCGCTGCGGGCCTTCTCGCTGGGGAGGCCGCGCACCTGCACGTCCACGCGAAGCTGTCCTGCGGGCAGAGCAGGAGAACGTGCCGGTCCCGTAGGTGCAGAGGTCACTGTCGTAGTTGAGGTTGTCGTATTTCCAGTTTGCGTTGTTTGGCTCGTTGCTACGGCAGTTACGCTTGTATTCCCAACCGCATTAGGTAGGAACCCCGCATTGAAGGCATCCAGAGCATCCTTCACGCTGAGGTTGCGGAAGTTGTCGCGCGCCTCGACCGCCTGGAAGTAGAGCTGGTCGGCCTGCCCGCTCACGGTGACGGCGGCGGGGCGGCTTCCCCCCCGGTAGTCGGTGGGCGCGGCGAGCCAGCCCGTCAGGCACGCGTCGCCGCCGTCGAAGACCCTCACGGCCCCCTGCCCGGCGGCGAACTGGCCGCCCTGGACACTCAGGTCGAGGGTCTGGAAGGTGGGGACCGGATCGCGGCGGCCATACGCGCCGTCGATGACGTTCTTGGCGACTGTTTCCTCCAACTTGGGCACCCACGCGAGGGCCGGGGCGGAGAGCAGCACGGTGAGGGCGAGGAGGGTGGGTCTGCGCATAGGGAACCTCTTAACGGTTGGGGGTGACGGAGGCCTGATCAACTCTTGAGATACACGACCCGGCAGGCGGCCCCCGCCGAGCGAAACTGCGCGGCGGCGGCGCTTCCGAGCACGGCGTCGGTGAACACCTGCGAATTGGGGGCAATGCGGGGCGGCTGCACGCGGGCGGCCTTGACGCGGGTGACGTTCTTGAAGGCGGCGACCTCGGCCTCCGAGGTGACGTAGGTCTGGAGGCTGCCCTCCTGCACGAGCTGGGAGCTGACGCCCCGGACAAGGGCCGCGTCGGGCCAGAGCTGGGTGCCCGATTCGTCGTACACGAAGCTCGTCATGTCGCGCTGGAAAGGGCCCAGCCCGCGCACATCGACGACGACCGTGCAGTTCAGGAACCGGTCCTCGTTGCCGGGGGCCGCTCCACCTCCACCCCCACCCGCGCGGGCGACCTCACCGCCGCCCGTGCCGCCGCCGCCGGGAGCGCCTGCGCCCGTGCCGTCGCCACCGGGACGACCCGAGGCGGGACCGTCCCCCGCGGGGCCGTTGCCGGTGCCCACCCCGTCCTCGCCCCCACGCCCGGCGCCTTCTCCGGGCTCGGGCGTGGT